>JAYUPZ010000226.1:0-9025 GCA_043759805.1 Myxococcales bacterium
CAGACCGGGTGTGTCCTGGAAAGCAACCGCTTCGACAACCGGATGACAGAGCCCCCAGTTGCCGAGCAAAAAGGCACCGACCGATGGATTTTCGACTTCTGATTCTGCGAGCGGCTCGTCGTTTGCTCGCAACAGCATGAAGCCCATCTCGTGCAACAACCCGGCCGTAAAAGCGTTTTCTGCCTTGAGCCGTTCGGAACTGAAAATATGACGGCACAACGTTGCAACGAAACCGCAATATCTCTGAACGGACTCCTGTACCTCCACGGACAAACCACCTCGTCCCGCAAACGATCGGGAGGATTCGAGGGCCATGACGACACTGCGCAGCGTGAGAACCCCCAACAAGGTGACGGCGTGTTGCACATCGTTCACCTTCCGGGCGATTCCAAAATATGAGGAGTTGACGATCTGCAAGACGCGGCTTGCGAGCGAAGCGTCTTGCTCGATTGTGGCGGCCAGTGACTTGAGATCGCTGTGTGGATCCTGCATCGCCCGGTCGATAGCCACCATCGATTTCGGCATGGGGGGGACCATCTTCATTTTTGCGACGCGCGCTCGAAGCGTGTCGTCTCGAAGCAACGCTTGCGTTTGCGAAACGCGCGCGAGTGTGGCTTTTAGTTCCTCTTGCGTTATCGGTTTGCTGAGAAACTGATGGGAAACGGGGATGGCACCCACCGCAACCTCCGTCTCTGTTTGGCCCGATAAGATAATACGGATGGTCTCGGGCCAATGCTTCTTCACCTCGGAAAGCAACTGGGAACCGTCCATACCCGGCATCCGCATATCGCTGACAACGACATCGACGGAATTCTTTGCGAGGTGGGCGAGTGCCAACTTACCGCCTTCGATAAAGGTCATCTGCCATTCATTGCGAAGCGAACGCAACGAAAGCCGAAGGCCCGCAAGGACCTGCGCTTCATCGTCGACAAACATTACCCGCAACATTCAGCCTATTGTCCTTAGCCAAGGAATCGGCCGGGCTGCTCTAACCTTTAGGCGTTAGTGTCTGCCAATCTAACTGGCATCCCTAAAGTTCTGCGGCCGAGCGGCCGATACCAGACTCATGGTTGAGGGTGATGTCGGTGATAGGTATTCGGTCTGGCTCGTTGCAGTCGCGCTATTTGTACCCCTCCTGAGCTGTGGGTTTGACGACTCCGATCGGTGTGGCGCGGATCAGGTGTTCGACGTGGCCAAGGAGCTGTGCTTGTGTGCACCAGGGTTTCGCAATGATGGTATTGCATGCGTTGGTTCCTTGCAAAACGCTGCGTGTACCGGCGCAACTTGTGCAGATCCGATTTATAGCGTTTGCGCGCCGACGCCTCAGGGGGGCGGGTATTGCTCGCGTTCCTGTACGACAAATGCCGATTGTGATACGGGTTGGATCTGTGCAGGTTCTCCACAACCGTACTGCAAGCGGCCTCCCACGGGTGCCTTCTCGCCGTGCGCTGCGCAGGCAGACTGCGCGTCCTTTGACGCCAACTACTGCGAAATGTCCATGGCGAAAGCGTGTCTCGTGGCTGGATGTACGGCAGCGCCTGACAATTGCAGCGGCGGACAGTCGTGTTGCGATTTGACCTCTCTGGGCGCCGGCACGTTGTGCCTTCCACCCGGAACATGCCCGGTGAAATGATGTTTAGACGATTGACGGATAGAAAACTGCGACGCGGGGCTGGCTTTACGCTGGGGTGGGCGGCCTTGTTGTGGTCGGCTGCGGCAAGTGCGCAATCGGAAGCCGTCACAACTTCCCCGCCGGATCCCGCGCCTGCGACCAATGAAGCAGAGCTGGCGTCTCAACCCGACGATGGGGCCGTCGTGGTGCCAACGCCCACTTCCGAGATCGTGACACCCGTCCCCGTAGCCGATGAGCCGACGGTCGATCTCGATGCCCTGGGCATCGAAGCCGAAACACCCAGACTGGCCACGTCTGGAACGCCGCTCGATATCTACGGATTCGCTGATCTCGCCTACTACGTGCCGCTTTTTGATCGCACGTCTTTTCTCGGGTCAGAACTGCCCGCGTACCAGGCATTCACGATGGGCAAGTTCAATGTTTATATGGCCAAGCAGGTGTCGGAACGCATTCGTGCGCTGGCCGAGGTACGTTTCGCCTTTTCGCCCAACGGTGACATCGATCCAAACAACCCGGGCAAACGTATTTCGACCGCCACGGCCGATCCCGCGGATGTGCAACGGCCACAGAACTGGAGCGGCATCATCGTCGAGCGTGTGCACGCCGAATACGATGTGGCATCGTTTCTTACGATCCGTGCAGGGCAATTCCTCACCCCTTACGGAATCTGGAACGTCGATCACGGCACGCCAACGTTGATCCCGATCCGGCGTCCTTACATCATCGGAGAGGCACTCTTTCCCGAGCGGCAGGTGGGGGTCGAGGTGTTCGGTCGCCTTTACCATGACGACCTCCGTCTGGCGTATCACGTCACACTGTCGAACGGCCGCGGTCCCACCGAGCAGATAGGTGATCTCGACAACCACAAGGCCGTGGGCGGACGACTGGAACTGCAATGGCGTCGCAATTTTGAGGTGCGTCTGGGTAGTAGCTTCTACCTGGGCCGTGCCACGGATCGTGCGCTTCCGACGTTGGATTACTCCACATTCACGACGTCGGCGCCCCTCGTATCGAGTTACAACGATGTCTCGTCGGGCCTCGATCTTCAAATCGATATGGATGCCTTCGTGTTGCGGGCCGAGTTGCTCCAGTCGAGCCGCAGTTACCGGAGCAACGGTCGGCCGCTGACGGACGACAAGACTGGTTTTCGGCCAGACAATCGTCGTTGGGGTTACTATGCCCTCGCGGGCTACCGGCTTCCGTTCTGGGGTATTATGCCGTTTTTCATGTTCCAACAATATACCTTCCCGGAAACCCAGGGCTACGAGTACCTCGGCGGTATCACGTCGTATCAGAGTGGGCTGAACATACAGATAGACCCAGCGCTGATCTTGAAAATCGAATACGACTACGCCGATTTGCCTGGAAGTCCTTCGTTCATCGACAACAATCCGTATCACGGCATGGAGATCCAGTTGTCATGGGTATTTTGATGATGCGAGGGATCACCCGACGGACATTCCTGGGTGTGGCGTTTGCTGCCGCCAATTCCGGCGTGGTTTTCGCCGCGGATGAACCTTTGGTGGTCATAGCAAGTATCAAAATGACGTTGACTTCGATTTCCAGGTCCGACCTACGTCGCCTGTTTTCAGGGGAGCCCGTTACGGTTGCAGGCAAGCCTCTTGTGCCCTTCGCAGCGTCGCCCGCAAGCAAGGAGCGCATTTTCTTCGACAAGACAATTCTCAATTTGTCGCCCGAACAAATGACCAAGTACTGGATCGATCGCAGGATCCGTGGCCAGAGTTCTGCGCCGCGCTCGGCGCCAATACCGGAAATCGTCGTCAAGGCGGTTGCATCGGTACCCAACGCAATCGGCTACGTGCCAGCCTCGTTTCCGCTTATGGGCGTGAGGGCGATCGCCATCGATAACAAGCGTGCGGTCGATCCGTCGTACGCATTGGCACCCCGTCGATAGGCCCTCTTTGAACGATGCTACTTGATCGATCCAATGCAGGCAGTGCCGCGACCACGGCGCCTCGCCTCGAAGAGCGCTTTGTATGCCACGCCAAGTAAACTGTCGCGATCGCTTGCATGCCACGGGTACGCCGCGACGCCCGCGTTGAACCGAAGCATCTTGTCGACGCACTCGAACTCGATTGCCAGATCTCCCATGCATTTGAGGACGTGTTCGGCAAGGGCTAACCCAGCATCCAGACTTGCGGATGGCGCAAAGATCAGAAATTCGTCACTTCCCATCCGGACTCCAAAGTCCTGATCAGTCAAAAGATTTCGCGGCGATGACGAAATAGCCGGGTCGGTGCCGCCCAGCATCTCGCCCAGCGATTTTATAAAGGCGTCACGGGTTGCGACCCCCACGATTTCGGCGAACGTGGAGAGTCCTTCGAGTTGGAACGACAGTATGCAAAAGCGAGCTCGTCGGGGCCGCCCGGAATCGATCTCCGCATCAAGGTGTTGATTAAGATACGCGCGGTTGAAAAGATTTGATTCGGGATCACGATGTGCGAGTGCCTTGAGTTTGGTGACAAGCGTTCTGGCCTCACCAAGTTCCGTGTTCCGTTGTTCAAGCAAGCTTTCAAGCTGGCGGAACCTGTCTGCGGTCGCAATCTCCTCCGCTTTTCGTCGAGTAATGTCCGAAACCATGGCAAGCGCCCCCGCGTAAGCACCCTCGTGGTCGTATACCGGGTTCGTCGCGAGCAAAGTCCAAATGGGCAAGCCGTCCTTGCGAATGAACTTGAACTCGTGATGTTCAATTACGCCAGACTTTCGGCGTGCAAGATTTCGTTCGCAGATGCGGCGACCCTCTTCGTCCATGAAATCGAAAAGGTATCGCCCGATCATTTCGGCTTCGGTGTAGCCAAGCAGATCTGCCGTCACTCGGCTAGCGAATGAGGTGCGCGACTCCGTATCAATGATCCAGACGCCTTCGTTTGTTGTCTCAAGCACGATTGTCGCGACAGACTTACGGGCAAGGGGAGAAAAGGGTCGCGACGGCGCCAGTTCGGGTTGCTGGTACAAGGACAGTCCCTCAAGAAACGTGTCGCCGCCGATCATGTGGGCATATTAAACCGAGTTGCCTTCTCTTGGGTGGAAAGCGAGGTTCACGCGTCCGAAACAACCGCTCGATAAACCTCTTCCATCGTCGTCACGCCCGTCGCGGCCTTCTCAGCGCCGTCGTAGAACATCGGTGTCATGCCACCTTGTATGGCCAGTTGCTGTAGTACTTTTTCAGGCTGGTTCGACACGATGGCCTCTCGGATTGGCCCCGACAAGGAGAAGATCTCCTGGATGCCTGTGCGGCCCTTGAATCCGGTTTTGCCACAGTCAGGACAGCTACCGGCCTCAAACACCTGCAATCCCGGCTTCAAGCCATACTGGGTCGTCAATGTCGGGGGTAACACGTTTTGCCGCCGGCACATCGGGCACAGTTTGCGTACCAGACGGTGTGCGACGACACCTGCAAGGCCTGCCGCCACGAGAAAGTGAGGGATGCCCATGTCAACTAAACGTGTCACTGCGCCCACGGCGCTGTTGGTGTGCAACGTACCCAGTACGAGGTGACCGGTCAGAGAAGCCTGCAAGGCAAGCTGCGCGGTTTCCGTATCACGGATTTCGCCGATCAAGATCACGTCACAATCCTGGCGCAGATAACCGCGCAAGACGCGGCCAAAGGTCAACCCGATTTCGTTGTTGACCTGCGCCTGGTTCACGTCGGGCAATCGGCCTTCGACGGGGTCTTCGACGGTTTGAATGTTGCGGGTGGATTGGCGTAGAAAATTGATGGCGGCATAAAGCGCCGTGGTCTTGCCGCTGCCGGTCGTGCCCGTGTGCAAAACCAGACCGTGTTTTCGGCCCAACAACGCACGGTAAAGCCCAACGCTGTTTTCGGTATAACCAACAGCATTGAAATCGAGCCGCGAGAGATCCTGCATCAACACGCGGATCACGGCCTTTTCGCCTATCAACATGGGCACAACCGCCAAACGAAAATCGCGCGTCCCCTGCCGTGTGTCGATTGAAAAACGCCCGTCCTGCGGCAGGCGCTTCTCCGAAATGTCGAGCATTGCCATGATCTTCAACCGCGAAAGAATCTGCGGGTGTAGATCAGTGGGCATTTCTTTCCAGAGTACAAGCTGCCCATCGACCCGGAATCGAACCACAAGCTTGTTCATCTGCGGCTCGACGTGGATGTCGCTTGCACCTTGGCCGATCGCTGCTTCCAGCATCTGGCCCACAAGGTTCTGGGCAGTGGCCTCAACGTTGGCAGGAGCACCCGGTCGCGCGGCTGGTGGAATCACGCGCACATTGTTCCACGATCGCGTTGTGGCGTCTACGGTCGGGCGGGTGTAATCAAGGAACGTGCCGAAGTGGTTAAGTTCAGGCCAACCCGAGCCCCCTGCGACGGATTCGAGCCGCCCATTGCGTTGGCCCGAGATGCTGGGTTACGCCATCGGCGACTTCGGCTACTGCCTGTATTGGAAGGTATTCGAGTTCTACCTGCTGTTTTTCTACGCGGACGTCTTTGGCATCGCGCCGGTTGTCGCCGGGACGATGTTTCTGGTTACACGGGTACTCGATGCCGCCATCGATCCCTTGATGGGGATGTGGGCGGACCGAACGCATACCCGCTGGGGCAGCTTTCGACCCTTTGTTCTGGTGTCCGCGTTGCCTCTCGCGGTGCTCGGGGTCTTGACCTTTACAACGCCAGATCTGAGTCCAACGGGTAAGGTCGTCTGGGCTTATCTTACCTACGGGATCACCATGTTGATCTACACCATCGGCAACATTCCCTATGGCGCGATGCTGGGTGTCTTGACGGCAGATATTCATAAACGTACGACGCTTTCCGCTTACAAGCTCGTCGGGGCAAGTGCCGGAGGATTGGTCGTGACGAAGGCGACAAAGGATCTGGTCGCGGGCATCGGGGGTGGCGATGATGCGAGGGGCTGGACGTTGGTGATGGTCTTGTACGGCTTGATTGCCGTGGTCTGCCTCGGAATCACTTTTTTCTCCACCCGTGAACGGGTCCGCCCGTCACCGACGCAGAAAACTCCGATGAAGGTGGATCTGCAGGATCTGCTTAAAAACAAGCCATGGGCGACCATCCTCGGTGCGGGATTTGTCATCATGCTCACCATTGCGATCCGAAACGGGACCGGGGTTTTCTACCTGAAGTATTACGCGCGCCGAGATGATCTGACCGACACGTATCTCACGCTTAGCAGCCTCGCGTACGTTGCCGGTGCCGCCATGACCCCTCTGTTTTCGCGCCGGCTGGAAAAAAAAGTGTTTTTGACGATCTGCATGATTGGCGTCGCGCTGCTCTCGTTTGCTCAGTTTTTCGTGCCACGTGAGAACGTCTGGCTCATGATTGGCATCACGGTGGCAGCTTCGCTCGTGATTGGTCCCAAGTCGCCGCTCAGCTGGTCGATGTTTGCAGACTCGGCCGACTTTTCGGAATGGAAGACGGGCCGTCGCGCGACCGCTCTCATTTTTTCGGCCGCCACCTTTGGCGTCAAGATGGGCGGTGCCGTGGCCGGATGGGTCGTGGGCGTTCTCCTGTCATCGGTCGGCTATGTCCCGAACCAGGAACAAAGTGCGCACGCGGCGCAGGGGATCTTGTGGCTGGCGACCCTTATTCCAGGCGGTTTTGCGTTGTTTGCGGCCCTGGCGATTCAATTCTATCCGCTTGATGCCAAGAAGACCGACATCATTCAACGCGATCTACAATCCCGCCGCGCAATAAGCTAAACGCCTGTTCAGGCGACAGCAAAACGCGACCAATCGAAGAAAAAAATCGTGGTCGAAAATTAGCGTCGTCGGCGTGCGCGTGCGATCCATAAATCGCAGGGAGAATTACCGCGCATGTTTGAATTCGACGAACTTCCCGAGACCGGCCAACCCAAGATCAAAGTCATCGGCGTTGGAGGTGGCGGCGGCAACGCTGTTAATACAATGATCGAGGCCGGCATCCACGGTGTCGAGTTCGTCGCGGTTAACACCGACTGCCAGGTGTTGAACGCGAGCCTGGCCGGGACAAAAGTTCCCATTGGCCGAAACTTGACGAAGGGTCTAGGTGCGGGTGCCAACCCGGACATCGGTGAAGCGGCAGCTCTCGAGGATCAACAACGGATCGCCGAGATCGTTGCCGGAACCGACATGGTTTTTGTCACCGCTGGCATGGGGGGTGGCACCGGAACGGGTGCAGCTCCCGTGGTCGCGCAGATTGCACGGGAAGCCGGCGCACTCACGGTGGGCATCGTGACCCGACCTTTTGCGTTCGAAGGTATTCAGCGCAAGAAGCGCTCCATGGCCGGGATCGAAAAGTTCGCCCGCTCGGTGGACGCCTTGATTGTGATACCAAATGATCGCCTCTTGCAGGTCGCTGGCAAGAAGACGAGTCTCAAGGACGCCTTCACTTTGGTAGATGCGGTCTGTTTGAACGCCACGCGCGGCATCAGCGATCTCGTGATGGTGCCGGGCCTCATCAACGTAGACTTCGCGGACGTGCGCACCATCATGTCTGGTGCAGGTCGTGCCCTGATGGGGACCGGCCGTGCATCAGGCGAGAATCGATGCGTCGAAGCGGCTCGCATGGCGATCAATTCTCCCTTGCTTGAGGATGTCTCGATCAACGGTGCAACGGGCATCCTGGTCAACGTTTCGGGTGGTCCGGACATGACCCTGAACGAGGTCAGCGAGGCCTGCAATCTGATCTACGAGGCGGTTGACCGCGACTGCAACATCATCTTCGGCTCGGTCGTCGACTCCAACGCCGGAGACGAAGTTCGTATCACGGTGATTGCGACTGGCTTTCAAACCAAGGCCGCAATGACGGATCCCCGTGCGGTACAGGCCACCGGTCGTCCCGGTCAGATGGCCTTGCCGATCTCGGCTTCCGCCGAAGCTGCGCCCGACTCCACACTGCGCCGGAGTCCCACGGCTCCGCTGTCGACCGGGGGCGCGGTTCCCGCCGAGTTCAACAGTGCAGAATCCACCGATCGCTCGCCCTACGGTATCGGCGTTGCGTCGGTGCCGCATGCATCAGGTCACGATGGTTCGTTTGGAGATGCCTCGCGTCGGGCGGCCACCATGCAAACGGCCCATGCATCCGATCCGTATGACGATCTTTCCATTGTTTCCTTGCCACCGATCCCTACCCCGCAAAAGGCGATGCCGGTTGCGACCGAATGGCAGACCGAGGCCTCGCGCCCGCTCATTCGACCCCAGCAGGCCGGCTCGCACGCGGTTCGCTGGAGCCAGCCCGAATATCCCGTTGCTGTGGACCTTCACGGTGGCGAAGAATTGGGCATCGAAGACAGCGAGTTCGACAAGCCCACCTTCCTGCGCCGTCGCTCGCAAGAGCAGCTCGCAGCCGATGGCCTGCCGAATTCGCCCGTACGCTATCGCGGCGAGTGATGCGACGACGACGGC
>JAYUPZ010000227.1:0-1960 GCA_043759805.1 Myxococcales bacterium
GGCGAGCGCAATTGCGAGTCCGCCCACCCCAGTCGACATCGTCGAAAGCGCGACGGGAACCGACGCGACCAGGATCAGCAGGGTTCTGGTTTTCCCAACCCACGCGACGCCATGGACGGCCCAAAAGCAGATCCCCGGGATAAGATAGTTCAAGAACATATTTTGATTGGTGAACGGTGCGCAGGCCCGTGGGAAATGAATGTCTCTTTGCGACAACCCGCCGTAGCCACACATCATTGTTCGCCCCAACCCGTCGTGGTCAACGTAGTACGCAATGATTCCGACGATGCCGATCCCAACCGCAAATAACGTCGCCACCATCCACGTGCGCATGATCACGATGAGCGCGTCTTTTTTTGTGATGATGTTCGGAAGCAAGAAGGGCAACATCATGAAGCTGCCATAGGCGACGAGCTTCAAAGCACCGGATAGGTGCGCGGTGGGTTGTGCCAATGAAACCGCCAGGGTGCCCATGTAAATCAACGCCGCCCAGAACGCGAGGGTCAGGCGCAAAGAAACCTTTTGCTGGACGATCCGCACGGTAAAAAGTATCCAGATAACCGCGAGCAACAGATCGGAAAGGCGTAACGTCCGCATGCTTGATAAAGGTACGATGCGGTGAAACGGCAGTGAGAAGACGTAGAGCAACAAGGCTCCGAGCAGAGCGGGCCTGTCGCTGCTCCTGAGTCCTTCTCGGAGCCAGAGGGGAACAATTCGCATGGTGGGGAATCTACCACCGGACCCTGTCGCCTACGATGCGGACCGAAAACCAATGTTCTCTCGATGGATGATTTGATCTACAGTTCATCCATGAACAACGGCCCCTTGATATCGGATGGCTCTGCAGGAACGCTCAGATGCCCAGCTTGCGGTGGGGCACCGTCAATCTGCATTGGCTCGGCGATGGGACTGCCACTGATGCGCTGCCGTCCATGCGGTCACGACTTCGCGCTGATGTTCGAAGGTGCAGTGGATCTGGAAACTCACTACGGGCAGCACTATTCAGGGTTTCGCGAAGATCCCGTTTTCGCCGCGAAAGTAAGATCGATTCTGGTTGCGCACATCGCTCCGCTTCTACCACCGGCTGGAAGTGTGCTTGATATTGGGTGTGGCAATGGTGAGTTTCTCGGAGCGGCGAAGGAAGCGGGATTTAAGCCCTTCGGACTCGATTTTTCGACGGCCGCTGCAGAGATGTGCCGCGGAAGAGGACTCGACGCCGAATCCGGAGATTTTCTAACCTATGATTTCGAGGGTCGCGGACCTTTCGACCTCGTAACATTTTGGGACGTCTGTGAACATTTACCGACCCCGTTGGAATTCATGGACAGGGCCCTCAAGCTTGTCAAACCTGGCGGATACTTGGTGGTGAAGGTGCCCCTAGTTACCGCGCGGACGGTCGACCTTGTGTGCCGGTTGCCTCGCCTCGCTGGAGCCCTTTTAGGTGCGCCATTGCATCTTCAGTACTTTCGAAAAGATACACTTGCGCGTTTATTGAAACGGGCAGGCTCCAGCACGCTGGTCTGGTTGCCGAACGAGCCGCTGAGGGGAACGGGACAGTCAGGCGGAATCAAGAAAAAAGTGGCAAGGGGTGTCCGAGAAGCGTTGCAACGTTGGGCCGGCGATGGAAATTTACTGGTTGCCGCTCGCCGTCCGTTATGATGCGGGTTGAGGACGTTTGTTGGTGATGAAACGTATCACAACCCAAAGCGGAACGACATACTGGAGAAAAGCGCTGATTCCCATGTCCGTCGGCAGGAAATACAAAATGATGGTCATGTACAGCAACGCAACGTTCACATCACGACGTGATCGATTGAGCCATTTGTAAGCCCCACCGTGGAAGGCACCCCAAAGAAACATCCCAATGCCGATGCCGAACCACGAGAAATTGAGATAGAGCAGTCCCACGAGCGGGGTGGGTATTGGCGCCTGAGCGAGTGTTGCCATCGTGGAGCTATCT
>JAYUPZ010000228.1:0-4311 GCA_043759805.1 Myxococcales bacterium
TCTTGCCCCTGGATGCGCATCGGCTCGATGGGTTGACGGTGGTCCAGGACTTTGTGTCGTCGGGTCGACATTACCAGGCACCGGCTGTTTTGGTTCTCGACAGAACGGTCGAACAGCTTCATCCCGATGGCTCGCGAGAAATTCTCACGCACAACATTGTTCGGGTTCAAAGCAAAGAGGGCATTGATCGTTGGGGCGAGGTTTCCGTTCCTTCCGGCGCAGAGTTGCTGCGATTGCGAACGATCAAGTCGGATGGCCGCGTGCTGCAGCCAGAGTCGATAGCGGGCAAGGAAACAATTTCTGCACCCGAACTTGAAAGCGGCGACTACGTCGAGTGGGAAACGTTGGAGTTGGTTGCACCCGTCTCGGCGTTTGCGCCGGGGTTTGTGGGCAATCGCTTTTACTTTCAGTCTCCGGAGGCGCCACTCGATCGGAGCGAATATTGGATGGTGATTCCACTTGGTATTGAACTGCATATGGATATCCGTGCGGGAGCACCGAAGCCGCTGGTCGAGGATGGTCCAAGTAAGACGCGCGTTTGGAAGTTCACTGCCCGAGCGATGCCGCAACTTTTTGCTGAACGTGGTTCGGTTGATGCGCGTGAGTTTATCCCCTCGGTCCGCTTGTCGGCAGGCGTCGGACCCGGCAATTGGATTCGCTACCTCGGCGAACGGATCCGAACCGCTGCGCGCGGGACGCCCGAGTTGCGGCGGTTTGCGCAGAAGCAATTTGGAGATGTGGCGGACCCGGCTGATGCAATTGTTCGCTGGGTTGGGCGCCACATTGAGAACGAAGGCACCTGGGATTCACCTGCAAGCTTCGCGCTCGCAAAAGGAAGGGGAAGTCGCATTGCCCTTGTCCTTGCGCTGGGGAACGCCGTGGGCCTCCACGTCGAGCCGGTGGTCGCGCGTACCCTGACCCTGGCGCCGGCGGAAGTGGCTCCCGATATTCATAACTTTGAGGACTATGCCGAGCTCTTGCTGTCGTTCGCGCCGAACAAAACCGCAGGGTCTATATGGAAAAGTTCGTGGCGTCATGCCTACCCGGCCCTGCGATACGCGGGTCTCGACTACCTGCCTTCCAACCTGGCGGGCGCGTCCGCAGTGCCGTTGCACAACGGGTCGGACAAAGGTTTGTTGCCAGACAACAATCTCGACGATCGCCAGGTAACCATCGAAGCAGTGGTGGCGGCAGATGGCAGTGCGCGCTTTGAAGTGGAGGAGACGCTTACTGGAATGCCGTCATACGAATGGGTTGAGTCGTTGGAACAGCTTGGAGACGATAAAAAGAAACTCAATCGCGAGTTCGAACGCGGGTGGCTTGCTCACCACTTTCCGGGCGCCGACTTGAAACGCCTGGTCGTGAAAAGTGATCGCGACGCGCCCGAAAAAACGATCCTGCGCTACGCTTTCAACGTCCCGGGCTTTGCGGCCCGTGAAGGGGCGACACTCACGGTGCGCCCAGCGTTTTTTGGATCGAGCCTCGGACGGCGTTTCGCCAGCGAAGCCAGGCGAACAACGACATTGCTCATGACGCGCGACATCCCCTTGACGATGCTCGTGAAAATTGGATTTCCATCGGGTAGTCGCGTGACGGAGGCTGGTTTTTCTGAGAACCTCGATCTTTCGATACCCGGTTTTATATTCGATGAACGGCGGACAGCGGCTGGTGCGATGGGAAATCAAGGAGGCGTGGTCGTTATCGAACGGCGTGTTCGTGTTCCGATTGCCCGAATCGCGCCCGCGAATTACACGCGCGTGGCACCGTTGCTACGGAAAACCGACCAGCTCGAAACGTCGCCCGTGCGGGTAAGACTGCCCGCATCAGCCGGTATCGGCGGTTCTGGAACCCCATGAAAATAGTTGTCCTCGGCGCCGGATCGTGGGGAACGGCTCTTGCGTGTTTGTGCGCAGGACAGGGGCACGAGGTCACGTTGTGGGGGCGCTCGCCGGACGCTGTGCGAACAATGTCCGAGCGTCGATGCAACGATCGCTATCTTCCGGGAATCAACTTTCCTGCAAACGTGACGCTGCAATCCGATGTTCGGTTGGCGCTGCAAGAACGAGATCTGGCGATCATTGCACTTCCCTCATCGGCCATTGCTGCTGTGATTTCTGCAACGGACTTCCAGCGACTGGTTGTGTGCGCGTCGAAGGGTTTGCAACCCGAAACGGGAGAAACCCTGGACGTACTGATCGGTTCTTTATGGCCTTCGGCCAAGGTGGTGCTTTTGTCGGGCCCCACGTTCGCGGTAGAGATTGCTCAGGGAAAACCCGCAGCCGCAGTCGCAGCAAGCCGTGATGCGATTGCAGCGCAGGCGGTTCAGACAGCCCTGTCCTGTGAGATCTTTCGTGTCTACACCTCCTCGGACGTTGTCGGTGTCGCGATCGGTGGTGCTCTCAAAAACGTCATCGCCATCGCCGCGGGATGTTCCGATGCCCTTGGATTTGGCACCAATGCCCGTGCGGCCTTGATCACGCGCGGACTCAACGAAGTGGGGCGTCTCGCCGAGCGGCTCGGTGGCGATCCGTTGACACTCTCGGGCCTGGCGGGGCTGGGCGATCTTGTATTGACCTGCACGGGTGAACTTTCCCGCAACCGTACGATCGGTTTCGCCCTCGGAAGAGGTGAACATTTGTCGAACGTCTCGGCTCGGCTTGGACAGGTTGCCGAAGGGGTCGAGACTGCGGAAACTGCTCTGCGACTTGCGGAGCGGCTGGGCATCGATATGCCGATTACGAGACAGGTGGCAGCTGTTCTTTCAGGCAAGGCCACGGCCCGCGAGGCAGTTGCAACCTTGCTTGCCCGTGAAGTCAGCAAAGAGCGCTGAAGTCCCAATTACAGAACGATTTGCAACTTGCGGCGGTATTCGCGCGAGAGTTCTGGGTTTCGACCGGGCATATCGAGGTGATCGAAAATTGCCACCATGTTTTTCCGGGCAGCCGCATCGTTGATTGCGGCATTTTGTGACACGCTTTCGAGAAGGGCCTCCAGCGCGTCGACCACGCGGGCCGAGCGAAGGTACGCTGCAGCGAGAAGAAGGCGCGCATCGTGATCTCGCGGCGCTGCTTCCACGCGAGCCAGCGCCGAGGCCACGTCAAGCTCCGGCGATCGGTCCGTTAGATCCGCGAGTCGCAACAGGGCATCGACGCGCGGAAAAACCTCGTGTTGCGGCGTGATGCGTGCAAGCAGCGGCCGGATCTCCTCGCGTGATTTTGCCTGCGCGAAAAGCGCATGGGCTAGATGAAAGGCTGCGGCCTCGGCGGTCCCTTCCTTGACGAGGAGTGTTCGCAGAATCAAGACCCCCTCGTCAATCGCCCCTGCTGAAAGTGCCGCAAGCGCACCTTCGAGTGAACCAACACCAACCGTTGGGACAAGGCGCGCGAGAAAGGCTTGAATCTCTGGCACGGGGATGACGCCCGTGAACTCGTCCGCAATCTGACCGTCGCGGAAAGCCTTGACGGCAGGGATCCCGCGGATCCCGAATTGCGACGCGAGGTTGGGATCTTCGTCGGTGTTGAGCTTGCAGAGCTCGACCCGTCCGCCCAAAGCCTCGATTTCTTTTTCGAGCAGCGGACCCAGGGTTCGGCACGGACCACACCAGGGCGCCCAGAAATCGACGAGCACGGGAACCGTCCTGGAACGCTCAATGACCTGCTCTTGAAAGGTCGCCTCGGTGACATCTCTGATGACGGGCAAGGTAGACATGCCATTGTTTTTAGCACCTTGGCGGCGTGGCCGCGCGGTCAACGGAATCCCAGGCTATTCTGGCACGCGTTGCCGATTTTCCGCCTCACCGATGCGCCGGAGTTGTTTCCGGATCCGAAGCTTGCAGAGCCCAATGGATTGCTCGCGGTAGGAGGTGACCTGTCCGTCGAACGTTTGGTGGCCGCATATTCGCGCGGCATTTTTCCCTGGTACGAAGATGGACAACCTCTTCTTTGGTGGTCGCCGGATCCACGCATGGTACTCATCCCTTCGGAGTTACATGTGCCGCGCTCGCTTGCAAAAGTGATGCGAAAGGGCGAGTTTGAGCTTCGTCTCGATTCGGCCTTTCCAGAGGTGATTCGCGCCTGCGCCGATCGCAAACGACCGGGGCAACGTGGTACGTGGATCACGAATGAGATGATCTCAGCCTACGAGGCTCTTTTCGAGTTGGGTGTGGCCCACTCGGCGGAGGCCTGGTGGCAAGGATCGCTTGTCGGCGGTCTCTACGGCGTCAATCTAGGAAGCGCTTTTTTTGGCGAGTCGATGTTTGCAACCCGGCCGGACGCGTCCAAGTTCGCGTTCGTTGGTCTCGTACAGTGGCTG
>JAYUPZ010000229.1:0-4307 GCA_043759805.1 Myxococcales bacterium
CGGGGTGCCGTCAACCGGTAGCCGATCCCACGAAAAGTCTGTTTTATGCGACCTGGGTTCCGGTCGGTATCGAAGGGTTGATTCGGTTGTCCGATGTTCAAGTGAACGGCTTGTTGTCGCGATCCCCGATCGAAAACGCCATCAACAACCTGCGCCACCTGTGGGAGGAAAAGCCGCACATCAGCGGATGGAACAACGACGTGCGCTGCGAGACATTTATGGGATTTTCCGCGACACGCATGCAGGCGCGCACGATCGACGTTCGTGAAAACGACACGATGTTCCCGTTGCCATCCGATAACGGACATGCGCCGATCGAATCCGTAACACGCGTTCAGAAACAAACTGAACAGTTTATTCTCAGTATGAAAGGCAATGGCGCGGCACCATCCTTCGCAGCTTTTCGCCCACCCGTCGAGGAAGGTGCAACGTTAAGCGAGTTCTTTCCCGTATTGGGACACGCCGATCCCGTGCGCGCCCACGATGGCGACAGCGTCGCGGTTGGCATCGGAGACGTGACCCAACTGCTGGCCGCGTCGTCGTCATTCCCACTGGCCTTTCCGCCCATCCCGCTGTCTTACGCCATATGGAACGCGACCGGCAAAGTCGACCCCCTAACCCACCAGCACGTCTACCGAACGACCAAGGAGCAAACCCGTTTCATCGATGGTGGCGTTTTCGACAACACGCCACTTGGGCTAGCCATCGACATGCGCCGGTGGATAGAGACGAAGAGGCTCGCCAAGCTTCCCGCCCGCTTTATGTTCTTGTCGTCCGGAACCATCGGATGGCGCAAGGGGGATGCTGCCCGTCAAAAGAAGTTGGAATCCCGAAAAGTCCCGACGAACGCGGAAACGCCTGTGCTGTCAGAGGCTGAGACCATCTTCGACGACTACCTGCCGTTTATCGCGGATTTCGTCTCAACCGCAGAAAACACACAACTTCTCAACACCATCGAATCGCATCACGACGTCGTGCGCGAGATCCCGGCACGCATGGTTCCCATCATGGGTGAGCAGCTCGCGAATTTCTTTGCGTTCTTCGAGCAAGACTTTAGACGCTTCGATTTTTACATCGGCATGGTCGATGCGCTTGAACACGTTGCTGCTCGCTCGCCCGAGGCTTTTGCACTTGTTAGCGGCAAAAACGGCTTGGTCGTCGACTCAGCCTTGTTTTCGTGTTTCTCCGAACATCGTACGCTTACACGCCAGGGCGCCCCCATCGATCCGAAAGAGATTCCGGCGTGCCAACACGCCACGCTCAAAAATGAGCGGAACATGCTCGCGCTTTTGCGCGTGTCGACCGAGCTCAAGCAATACACCGAGAGCGATCAGTACGACGACAAGAAAGAGTTTTCGCACCTTCTATCGCTGCTGGAAAAGCGGGGCTACGAATACAAGGAGCTGCGCTTTCGTGGCGAATCCGCGACAGGAAGCACGGTGGTTCGTGCGATTCGCGACCATCTACAGAACTTGCTGCACGCAATGGGATCGAAGCAAGAACGGTTTATGCCAAAACAGGCGGTATGGGTAACTGGAAAAGCCGCTGCCAACTACTTCGACTATCGGCCGGAACTGCACCGCATCGGGGTGGGTGGCGATCTATCCAACGGAGGCCTTCAAATCGACTACTCGCTGCTGTTGGGCGGACAAACCGTATCACTTCGCGGCGGCGCTTCGTTGCGCGCGACCAAACTGGACCGGCGCGCGGTCCTGTACAACAACGGGGAACAATCCACGGCTATCGGTGTTACGCTGGAGCCGCGCCTCGGCCTTACCGCACAGTGGGCGGTCAACCCGGCGTTTCAACTTGAACTCGGTGCGAGCGCCAACTTTCGTTTCATTCCCGAGATCTTGGATCCGATTGAGCGGCCGTTCCTCATGCAATTCGGCTACGAAAACACGTTGACCGCTGTCGCTTTCCAGCGTTTGTTTCTCGCGCTTTCCACCGCATATTATCCCCGCACATGGGAACCTAACGGTCGGGCTAGCCTGCCAGGTGATCTCAATCGCTTTTGGCTGCACTTGGTGTTCGGCTGGCGTTTTCTGTTCGATTGAGCGGGGGCACTACAATTACAACCCGCGACGTCCACTTTGGCAATCTTGTTTAGGCGTGAAACCCCGACCTCACGTCCCCTCCGCGCTCGGCATAGTGACGGCAATTACTTATCCTGCGAACCGCTGAAGTTCGAGTGTTCTCTCAGGACTACCTGGCGTCGTCACGACCATTTTCACAGACGTGCCAATGGCGCCACCGACCAGGTAGCGAACAGCGCCGGGGCCCAACCTATCCATGGCATGACCATCCACGGATATCACAACGTCGCCCACTTTGATCCCAGCCTTCTCGGCCGGTGAGTCGTGTACAACCACGCGAATCGTAACGTTGGGTCGCGTCCACGAGAAATCGAGCCCCGGGTTCCCGAATTTCGCGAAACCCCGCCAGTCAGGCCGTTCATTGTCAAACGCATCACCGCGAGGGATCGAAACGTCCAGTCGATCTGTCAAGTCCCCAGGCATGAGAAGAATCGTGCCCACATCGAACGTGTCGCCTTTTTCCGGCAGGGTCATTTCTTCCGGCACATGGGTCCGAAAGTTTTGATCGAGATGACCGTAGGAATCGCTAAATACCTGTCGTCGCTCAAAACGCCTAAAGGAAATCGATGTCGGACGTTCGTTCCGTAGCATCAAGGTCCCAGGTACGACGAACCGCCCCTCTGAATCTGTTCGTTCGTCCCACGACACCTCACCGGCGCCGGCCCGTAGCAATAGAACAAGGACACCGGGCAGTGGAGCGCGTGTTTTGGCGTCGATGATTTGGCCGGTGACGACGAGCGTTGGTCTTACCGCCTTTCCGGAATCTGCGAGAATTGCTCCCTTGCGGGCGGCGCATCCTGTGGCGAATAGGCAGAGAACTGCAGAGGCTACTGCGCGATCAAGCCAAGTCATCACGGCGTCGGCCTACCGTTCGCGTCAAGCGAAAACGCAGATTTCCTGCCCTCTGGATCCGCCACGTCATCCGCCCTGGATCATCATACCCGTATCCGGTGGTCTTCACAAGACTACCCGCCCGCCCGATGATTGCCCAGCGCATTTTTGTGCCACGGTTTAGCCAAAGAGGTCGTATGGCTCTCGCTCTTACAACCCGGCAATGCTCAGGATGTCAGTTCGGCACGAAATAGGTAACACGTAACACCGACGGTTGAATTTCCCCCCGCAGCCCAGACAGCCCAACAAGGGAGTAAAATCCCGGGACGTCCAAGGAAATGGCAAAACGAAAACGACACACGGAAGAGTTCAAGAGGGAAGCGGTGGCCGTAGTGGAATCGCGAGGCACCCGATCCATCGCAGACGTGACGGCAAGCCTGGGAATTGCGGCTAGCCAGCTGTACCAGTGGCGCGCGAAATACGGACGCGATGTGAAGCGCGGAGAAAGTGGCGAGACGTTGGAACGTGAGGTCGCTCGACTGCGACAGGAAAACATCGATCTGCGGAGGGACCGCGACACCTTAAAAAAATCTGTCGCCTTTTTCGTGCGCGACCGGAGCTGTCTCCGTTCGAGGTAATTGTTAAAAGCCGACCTCTGGTCGTAAATCGTACCCGTTCTCGGCCGAACTGACATCCGAATATACATCTGCACGGCCACCGCCTTTCGCAGCCGCTGCCGCTCATCATACGTATACGCCACCGTCCCCGCAGCGTACCCCGTGGTTACTTGCGACGTTCGGTTCGACACCAAATCATACCCAAACGTCTTTTCGTACGACGGCCCTGTTCCGCCGCTCACATCCTCCGACGTCAATCGGTTTAGCGCATCGTACCCGTACGACCGCAACGTTCCGTCCGCTTCCAGAATCGCAGTCCGCTGCCCGCTAGGTGATACCGCATACGCGTAGCTTGCAATCGTCGCATTGGAAACCCGACCAAACGTCCGCACCTGCAACAGCCTGTTGCGCGTGTCATGCACCCACTCCGTGTCCACGCCATTCGGCCTCGTTAACCTCGTCGGCGTTCCGTTTGCATCATGCGACAACCCAAACGCCCGACCCTCTGGATCCGTCACGGTGTTCATCCGACCTGCAACATCATACCCGTATCCGGTGGTCTTCACAAAACTACCCACGCGCGCCGTCAATCCACCCAACCGACCGCCCGCATCCCACTCGTATTCCACCCGATATCCATTGGGATCTTGCTTGCTCAACAACCTATCCCTGTTGTCGTAGGTGTAGCTCGTCACGCCCCGTGCGTCCGTCGCGGTCAAGCGCCGCCCCGTCACACTGTACGTGAATGATACTGGCGGCCCAG
>JAYUPZ010000230.1:0-8991 GCA_043759805.1 Myxococcales bacterium
CTTTTGGCGCCAATCGCCTGTGAAGAGCAATTGCGCTTTGCAATCCGCGAAGGTGGCCGTACTGTCGGCGCCGGCGTCGTCACCAAAATCAACGATTAACGAAAGTACGGGCGGTTCGTATACCGCCCCCTCTTTTTTCTGAAAAAGAAACAACATGACCCCGAAAATTCGAATTCGACTTAAGGCCTACGATCATCGTCTGCTGGATCAATCCGCTGGCGAAATCGTCGACACCGCGAAGCGCACTGGCGCAAAGGTGGCGGGTCCGATTCCGTTGCCGACCAAGATAAACAAGTATTGCGTTTTGCGCGGCCCTCACGTCGACAAGAAGTCACGAGAGCAGTTTGAGATTCGTACACACAAGCGGTTGCTCGATATCCTTGAGCCTACGCAGCAAACACTAGACGCATTGATGAAACTTGACCTGTCAGCAGGCGTTGACGTCGAAATCCGAACCTGAGAGAAAAACGATGCAGCTTGATATCGTCGATATTAAAGGCAAGAAGGTTGGCCAGGTTGAAGTGGCTGATGCCGTCTTTGCACAAGAAGTCCAGGAAGGGCTCCTTTGGGAGATCGTGAAGGCTCAGCGTGCAGCGGCACGCAGCGGCACTCACAACACCAAGACACGAGCCGACGTTCGTGGCGGTGGTGCAAAGCCCTACAACCAAAAAGGAACAGGCAACGCTCGTCAGGGTTCGTTGCGTTCCCCTCAATTTGTCGGAGGCGGTAAGGTTTTCGGACCCCATCCTCGTAGTTACGAATTGGGAGTGAACAAGAAGGTTCGAAAGAAAGCACTTGCCTCTGCGCTCTCGTTGCGCGCCAAAGAGGGTAAGATCTTCGTGCTGGATTCGATCGGTTTCGACAAGCCCAAGACGAAAGATGCCCTTTCGGTGTTAAGCGCGCTTGGTATTGGTTCGGCGCTCCTGGTTGACTCGGCTGACAATGCAAACTTGACTTTGTCATTCCGGAATATCCGCTCATCGAAGCACATTGCTCCTGCCGGTTTGAATGTTTACGACATCCTCAACCATACAGGTCTCGTAATTGCCAAAGACGTGCTAAAGGCCGTCGAAGCCCGTGTAACGGGTGAGACCGAAGGGGCGAAGGAATAGTCATGCGCAGTCCTGAAACCATTATCATTCGTCCGCTGATGACCGAAAAGGGCAGCATGGTCAAAGAGGGACCTGCCGGTGCAGATGCTGCACGGAATCAGGTTGTCTTTGAGGTTGCCACGGATGCAAATAAGATCGAGATCCGCCAGGCCGTGAAGACATTGTGGAACGTCGATGTTTCGTCGGTTCGCACGATGCGCATGCCAGGTAAGGTCAAACGAGTAGGTCGATTCGTCGGCCGCAGCTCGCAATGGAAAAAGGCGCTGGTAACCCTCGCGCCGGGTCAGAACATCGAATTCTTCGAGGGCGTATAGCCCCCCGTATTCCAGGATTAAACCGAGATGCCACTCAAGAGTTTCAAGCCCTACACCCCAGGAACCCGGCAGCGGGTTGCTCCGGACTTTTCCAACCTGACTCGAGGCAAAAAGCCCGAGCGTTCGTTGTTGGAAAAGCACCACAACAAAACCGGTCACAATAACAACGGCCGAATTACATCGCGTTTCCGCGGTGGCGGTCACAAGCGACGTTACCGAACGATCGATTTCAAGCGAGACAAGGTTGGTGTTCCGGCCAAGGTTGTTGCGCTTGAGTACGATCCGAACCGAAGCGCTCGACTCGCGCTATTGAATTACGCGGATGGCGAAAAGCGATACATTCTGGCGCCCGTTGGTTTGAAAGTTGGCGACACCGTTGTTGCTTCTCGCAATGCCGACATCAAGCCAGGGAACGCACTTCCTTTGAAGGCGATTCCGCTCGGTACGACACTGCACAACGTGGAAACTAAAATCCACGGCGGCGCCCAACTGGTGCGTTCCGCAGGTAGTGGCGCTCAGTTGATGGCAAAAGAGGGCGATTGGGCTCAGCTCCGTCTTCCTTCGGGCGAAGTCCGCCGTGTCCACGTGGACTGCCGTGCAACGGTTGGCCAGGTCGGAAATATCGAGCACAGCGCCGTGAAGATTGGCAAAGCCGGTCGGTCACGCTGGCTTGGTCGCCGCCCTCACAACCGTGGTGTTGTTATGAATCCCGTCGATCACCCAATGGGTGGTGGCGAAGGTCGTTCTTCGGGTGGTCGTCATCCTTGTTCGCCCTGGGGTCAGCTGTCGAAGGGCCTGAAGACCCGCGCCAACAAGCGTACCGATCGAATGATCGTGCGTCGCCGAGGCAAGAAGAACTAATTTTTCAACGTTAGACCGTTCAAGGGAAATCCATGCCGCGTTCAGTAAAAAAAGGTCCGTTTATCGAGCAGTCGCTTCTCCTCAAGGTGATCGAGATGCAGAAGCAGACGATCAAGAAGCCGCTCAAGACTTGGTCGCGACGGTCAACTGTTGTGCCCGAAATGGTGGGTCTGACGATGACCGTACACAACGGTCGAAAGTTCATCCCCGTTTTTGTCAACGAGAACATGGTTGGACACAAGCTGGGTGAGTTTTCGCCCACTCGAACCTTCCACGCGCACTCGGGCGACCGCAAAGAAGCGGTCAAAGCGGTCAAGAAGTAAGTCTGACGCCAACGCTACTGAAGAAAGACTGACACGATGGCAACTGCAATTTTGAGAGGATTCCGAGAATCACCCCGACGCGTTCGCGTGGTTGCGGGCATGGTTCGCGGAAAACACGTCGCCGACGCATTGACGATTTTGACGCTTCAGAAGCGAAAAGCAGCCGCCGCAATCAAGAAAGTGTTGGCTTCCGCAATCGCCAACGCATCTGAGAACGACAAGGCCGACGCAGATAAGTTGTTTGTGAAACGTATCACTGTTGATGGGGCAGCAATGACTCATCGCTGGTTGCCCCGGTCGCAGGGTCGAGCCAATCGAATAAACCGTCGCGCCTCGCATATTACTATCGAGGTTGACATCCCCGGCTCGGTTGACTGAACCGACTGATAACATCACTCCGAGAAAATCGAGAATCAAGAATGGGACAGAAAACACATCCAATCGGTTTGCGCCTCGGCATTGTTCGCGGCTGGAACTCCAAGTGGTTTGCGGACAAGGAGTTCGCAAACTGGCTTCATGAAGATGTTCGCCTCAAGCGCTATGTCAAAGAGAAGCTCAATCATGCTGGTGTTGCGGCCGTCGAGGTTGAACGGGCTGCGAACAAGATCAAGATCAATATTTTCACGGCTCGTCCCGGTATCGTTATCGGAAAGCGCGGCGCTGGGGTTGAGACCCTAAAAGCCGATGTGCAAAAGTTGACGAAGAGCGAAGTCTTCCTGAATATCCAGGAAGTTCGCAAGGCTGAGACCAACGCTCAGCTCGTTGCCGAAAGCGTTGCGACACAGCTTGAACGTCGTGTTGCCTTCCGTCGCGCGATGAAGAAGTCTATCCAGACAGCCATGAAGTTTGGCTCGAAGGGTGTTCGTCTGATGTGCGCGGGCCGCCTTGGCGGTGCAGACATGTCGCGGACCGAGTGGTACCACGAGGGTCGAGTGCCGTTGCACACGCTCCGCGCGGATATCGAGTACGGATTCGCCGAGGCAATGACGACCTACGGGAAGATCGGCGTGAAATGCTGGATCTTCAAGGGTGAAGTTCTTCCGCAACGAAATACGCGGTTGACTTAGTCGGATCGAATTTTTTGAAGAGAAACGGAGCGCCCAATGCTGGCACCGAAAAAAGTTAAGTGGCGGAAACAACAAAAAGGCAAGATGCGCGGTCGCGCAAAAGGCGGCGATTACGTTGCATTTGGTGACTTCGGCTTGCAGGCAACCACCTGCGGGTTCATCACATCTCGACAAATCGAAGCCGCGCGTGTAGCGATCAGCCGTTGCGTGAAGCGCGGTGGAAAACTGTACGTTCGCGTGTTTCCCGACAAGCCCTTGTCGAAGAAGCCGGCCGAAACCCGCATGGGTAAAGGTAAAGGCAACGTGGAAGGGTGGGTCGCTGTTGTTCGACCGGGCCGAGTGCTCTACGAACTCGAAGGCGTTCCAGAGAAGCTAGCCAAAGAAGCGTTCCACCTCGCAATCCACAAACTTTCCGTGCGCTCGCGCGTTATTGCCCGGGAGACTGTCCTATGAAGGGTTCATCAATCGCAGATTTGCGAGGTAACGAAGTTGCCGAGCTCGAGCGAACTGCCGCCAAGTTGCGTCAGGAATTGTTCGCGCACCGAATGAAAAGCCGTACCAATCAGCTCGAGAACACGATGTTGATTCGCAGCGCCCGGCGTGAAATTGCGCGGGTAATGACAGTGATTTCTGAGAAGCGCCAGGCACCCGCCTCGGTCGCGCAAGTGAAGGAGTAACGGGAAGTGGCCAATCCATCCAAAGAAACGACCGCAACCGACGCAGCGAGCGAATTGCGTCGTCGGCGAACCCTCATCGGTGTCGTCAAGAGCGATAAGATGAACAAGACCCGCGTGGTCGCTGTTGAACGGCGTTACTCGCATCCGAAGTACCACAAGTTCATGACGAAACGCGAAACCTACAAAGTTCATGACGAGCGGAACGAAACGAAGGTGGGCGATCGCGTTCTCATCGTCGAGAGTCGTCCACTATCCCGTGACAAGCGCTGGCGTCTGCGCAAGTTGCTCAACCGGCCCGCAGAAGTTTAGGCCGCTTCCGCTTTTGGAGATAAACCGTCATGGTTCAAACAACTAGTACTCTCGATGTCGCCGACAATTCCGGCGCAAAAAAGATTATGTGTATTCGCGTTCTGGGTGGCACCCGGCGCAAGTACGCTTCCATTGGGGACGTGATTGTCGTTTCCATTAAAGAAGCGATCCCGAATGCCAAGGTCAAAAAGGGCGACGTGGCAAAGGCCGTGATCGTTCGGACCAAAAAGGAAGTTTCGCGCGCCGACGGTTCCTACATCCGCTTCGACGTGAACTCGGCCGTGTTGGTCGACAAGGACAACGAGCCGATTGGAACTCGCATCTTTGGTCCAGTCGCCCGTGAATTGCGCGCAAAGCGATTTATGAAAATCATCTCGCTCGCTCCGGAGGTTTTGTAATGCACGTTCGTCGAGGCGATACAGTCGTCGTCACCGCTGGCAAAGAGAAGGGCAAGCGCGGCAAAATTCTGCGAATCCTTTCCAAGAAGGAACGTGTCGTGATCGAACGCGTTGCGATGGTCAAACGACATACCAAGCCAACTCAACAAAATACCCGTGGTGGTATCGTTGAGAAGGAAGGTTCAGTGGCACTGTCGAGCGTTCAGGTATGGTGCGGGAAATGCGAGCGCGGTGTGCGTGTTCGACATTCGGAGGTCGAGGGACAAAAGAAACAACGAGTTTGCGCTCGGTGCAGCGCTCAGGTTGAGGCCGCGTAAGCGACCCTTAGAGGAGTCAAGAAATGGCCGAAACACAGGAAGCGCAAAAAGCTAGCAAAGGTCCGCCCAAGGAAAAAAAGGGCGGACGTAAGGCAGCTGTTGCATCAAGAATTACCGAACTCCAACAGGAGAAGGTCAAGCGAGATAATCCCGCACGCCTTCGCCACATCTACGAAACGCAGCTCCGCGAGAAGATTCAAGCCGAACTCGGCTTGAAGAACGTCATGGAGATTCCGCGAATCAAAAAGATTACGATCAATATGGGCCTTGGCGATGCCACGGGTAACCCGAAGATTCTTGATCAAGGTGCGGAAGAGTTGGCTTTGATTGCTGGACAACGACCGGTTGTCACGAAGTCGAAGAAATCGATCGCCGTATTCAAGTTGCGTGAGGGTCAGAAGATCGGTTGCATGGTTACCTTGCGCCGTGAAGTGATGTGGGAGTTCCTGGATCGTTTGATTCAGTTTGCTCTGCCTCGAGTGCGCGACTTCAAAGGTATTTCGCCGAAGGGTTTCGACGGAAGAGGCAACTACACACTGGGTGTTCGTGAGGGCATCATCTTCCCCGAAGCTAGCTTCGAGGGGATGGACCGCCCCCGCGGTATGAACGTTACCATTTCAACTTCGGCCAGGACAGACGAGGAGGGTCGCACATTGTTGCGCCTGCTCGGACTCCCTTTCCGCAACTGATTTCAATAGGACGAGGACGACCAAATGCCAATGACGGATCCGATCGCCGACTTCCTGGCGCGAATTCGAAACGGGATCATGGCCCGGCACGATGAAGTTATCGCGCCGAGTTCGGGGACCAAAGAGAACATCGCGCGCTTACTCCAGGCCGAGGGCTACATTAGTGGCTTTTCGACGAGGCCAGGGGAGAAGAGCTTGAATGAAATTGTTGTGAAGCTGCGCTGGCCAGACCAGACGACGAATGCAATCACTGGATTGCGACGCCGCTCCAGGCCGGGTCAACGGGTGTACGTGCGAAGCACAAGCATCCCGCGGGTTCGTTCTGGGTTGGGTGTCGCCATATTGTCGACCTCGCAAGGACTCATGACCGATCGTGCCGCTCGCAAAGCGGGCGTCGGTGGTGAACTTCTTTGTGAGGTTTGGTAGACCTCACTCTCAATTATCGGAGATACAAAACTATGTCTCGTATTGGACGAAGGCCGATTGCACTACCCAAGGGCGTAGCCGTGACGATCAAGGGATCGAGTATGGCCGTCAAGGGCCCCAAGGGCGAACTCTCGCGACCGCTTCCCGAGGGCGTCAAGATTGAAATTAAGGGCGATGTCATCAACTTGACCCGCAGCGGAGAATCGAGAACGGATCGAACCAACCACGGTATGGTTCGCGCCCACCTAGCAAACATGGTCAAGGGTGTTTCTGACGGTTGGACTCGCGAGCTCGAGATCAACGGCGTCGGCTACAAGGCCGAGGTCAAAGGCGATATCCTCGTCTTGGCACTTGGTCACTCACACCCTATCAACTACAAGATGCCAAAGGGTATCGGCGCAAAGGTTGATAAGAACCGCGTTACGTTGAGCGGCATGGACAAGGACTCCCTTGGCCAGACCGCTTCAGAGATTCGTGCCTTCCGCGGTCCAGAGCCGTACAAAGGCAAAGGCGTGAAGTACGTCGAAGAAACCATCAAGCGCAAGGTCGGAAAGGCCGGCGCCAGCTAGTCCGCATCCCGTTCAGGACAAGATTTGCCATGTTGAAACGAAGAAAGTACGAAGAGCCTCGAAAAATCCGCCACCGGTCGATTCGCAAGCGAGTCTCCGGTACAGCCGAACGTCCGCGTTTGGTTGTGTTTCGGAGCCTGAAGCATATCTACGCTCAGGTAATCAACGACACGGATCACAAGGTTTTGGTTTCCGCTTCCGACCTCGTCACCAAGACGCAGGCGAAGCTCGATGGAAAAAAGAGCGAGCGGGCCAAACAAGTTGGTTTGAAGATCGCGCAGCTTTGCGCGGAGAAGAACATCAAGAAGGTTGTCTTCGACCGCGGGGGTTATTTGTATCACGGCCGGGTTTCGCTGGTCGCAGACGGCGCCCGCGAGGGCGGTCTGGATTTCTAGGCACCCGGTAAGAATAGGCAAAAGAGGAAGACTATGGGCATGACTCCCGAAGACATGGGCGAGCTGGTTGACAGCGTCGTTTATATCAATCGTGTGGCGAAGGTCGTTAAAGGCGGCCGTCGTTTCTCGTTCGCAGCTCTTGTGGTTGTGGGCGATCAGAACGGATACATCGGTGCTGGGCTTGGCAAGGCCAACGAAGTCCCCGAAGCCATCCGAAAAGGCACAGAACAAGCACGCAAGAATGTCTTCAAGATTCCCTTGAAGGACGGGACGATTCCACACGAAGTTCTTGGTAACTTCGGAGCGGGCTCAGTCATCTTGCGACCCGCCGGACACGGAACTGGCGTTATCGCTGGTGGTGCTGTTCGCCCCGTACTCGAGGTTGCAGGTGTTCAAGACATTCTGACCAAGAATCTCGGTACGAGCAATCCACACAACGTGATTCACGCAACCATCGATGCTCTCCGTCGCTTGCGAAGCCCGGCCCAGATCGCGGCAATGCGCGGAAAGACGGTCGAAGAGGTTACCAACTAATGGCAACAAAAATCAAAGTGACGCTGATTCGAAGCGGTATCAATCGCAAGGCAGCACAAAAAGAAACAATTCTCCGGCTCGGCCTGCGAAAGCTGCACCACTCGGTTATCGTGCCCGACAATTTGTCGGTGCGTGGGATGATTCGGTCGGTGTCACATATGGTTAAAATCGAAGCTGCAGAGTAGTGGCTTCTTCTCTCTCTCGGACACAAATTTAGGCGGAATAGAAAATGGGAACGACGCTTCACACATTGAAGGCTCCGGTTGGCGCCACCAGGCCGCGGAAACGCATCGGTCGCGGCCCGGGTTCGGGTACCGGTAAGACATCGGGCAAGGGTGTCAAAGGTCAGAAAGCTCGTACTGGACACCATGGTGCGCGTTTCGGCTTTGAAGGCGGTCAAACGCCTTTGCAACGCCGCCTGCCAAAGAAGGGCTTCAAGAACTTCTTCCGCGTGGAATATTTCGCACTCAACGTCGGAGACCTGGACAAGTACTGCACTGCCGGAACGATCGACGTGGAAATTTTGAAGGCCTTGGGTTTGGTTCCTCGCAGCTGCGAACGAGTCAAGATCCTGGGTCAAGGCGACATCACGAAGAAGCTCATCATAAAAGTTGAAGCGGCTTCGGAGACAGCTCGCCAGAAGATCGAAGCCGCTGGAGGCAGCCTGGAAATCGTCGGCGCCAAGTCCAGTGAATCAACCCAGGCTCAGGCCTGAACCGGAGCGATTAGACAATGGCATCGAGTTTCCAGGGCATCGGGAAGATTCCGGAACTTCGTCGCCGGATTCTGTTTACCCTGGCGCTTCTCGCCGTGTACCGGATCGGCATCTTCGTAACCACGCCGGGCGTGGATGCGAGCATTATGAAGAAGATCGTGACCGCCGGGTCGGGATCCTTCTTGGGCATGTTCAACATGTTTTCCGGAGGTGCGCTTGAGAAGATGTCGATCTTCGCTCTGGGCATCATGCCTTACATCAGCGCCTCGATCATCTTGCAACTCT
>JAYUPZ010000231.1:0-4299 GCA_043759805.1 Myxococcales bacterium
ATGTTATCTATGAACGAATGGATTCGACCGGCATGCTCCGCCAGCAGTTTGCGGTGCCCTTCGGCTACGACGTGTGTTTTACCCGCGGCGCTTTTGATCCTGCGAATCCGTCGCTGGTCCGAACCCTGACTGCGCTCGAGCCCAAACGCCGCCATCGTGCGATCGTGTTTGTGGATGCGGGGGTGATTTCACTGAACCCGGATTTGACCGGGGCGATCGAGCGCTACTTCGGTGCCCACGCCGATCGTCTCGAACTGGTTACCGCTCCCCTTTCGTTTCCAGGCGGCGAAGCCTGCAAAAACGACCCAACCTTGCTTGCAAAATTACACGCCACTTTTTTCGAACACCGCATCGACAGGCAATCGTTTGTCGTGATCGTGGGTGGGGGTGCGGTACTTGACGCGGTTGGATACGCCGCCGCCGCCATTCATCGCGGCGTTCGCACGGTTCGCATGCCGACTACGGTGCTGTCCCAGAACGACTCCGGTGTCGGCGTCAAAAACGGGGTCAATGCCTTTGGTGCCAAGAATTACCTGGGCACGTTCTTCCCGCCCTTTGCGGTCATCAACGACTTTGATCTGCTCTCAACGCTGTCCGCGCGCGATCGAATTGCCGGCTACGCCGAGGCCGTCAAGGTTGCGCTGATTCGGGACGCCACGTTTTTTGACTGGATCGAGAGCAACGCCCCCGCCCTTTACACGGGAGATCCTGACGCCGTGGCTCACCTTGTCCGACGTTGCGCCGAACTGCATCTGCAACACATCGCACAGGGTGGTGATCCTTTCGAGCTTGGCAGCGCAAAGCCCCTCGATTTCGGGCACTGGTCAGCGCACAAACTGGAATCGTTGACCCATCACGAACTGCGGCACGGTGAGGCCGTGGGCATTGGCATCGGCACCGACAGCCGCTATTCGGCCGCGATCGGGCTTCTACCCGAGGCCGCCGCATCGCGCATCGATTCCGTATTACGCCAGCTGGGACTTCCCGTCTGGCATGAGGCCCTGTTGTTGCGAGGTCCCGACGGAAAACGCGCTGTGTTCGCGGGCATTGAGGACTTCCGTGAACACCTGGGTGGCGATCTGACCGTGACAATGCTGTCCGCCATCGGCAAGGGTACCGAGGTCCACGAGCTGTCCGTCGAACGCTTCGATGCGATCTATCGCGCACTGGAGATCGCAGCTGCGCCTCCCGAACGGCGCGAGGCGCTTGGCGCATGAAACAAACGGGCACGCGTTCGGGTCATCTGACCTACTGTACGAACATCCACCCGGGCGAAAGCTGGGACGAGGTCCTCGCCAACCTGAAACGTCACACGGTTTCCGTGAAAGCACGGGTCAGTCCGAATGCACCTTTCGGCATCGGATTGCGATTGTCGGCACAGGCCGCGCGCGAGCTGGAGCTTCCGTCTGCATTGCAAGCGTTTCGTGAATTTCTCGCCGAGGCGGGAATGTACGTGTTCACGATTAACGGTTTTCCCTACGGTCCCTTTCACGGTCAACCGGTCAAGGAACAGGTCTACCGTCCCGATTGGTCCGAGGAAGAACGCGTTACCTACAGCGATAGGCTTGCGCGATTGCTGGCGGCCCTTTTACCGAGTGCGGGTGATCTTGAAGGATCTATCAGCACGGTGCCTGGTTGTTTCCGCCTGCGTGATGGCGAAGGTGTTCGCGCTACGATTGCGCAAAACATCGTCCGCCATGCCGCCACGCTGGTGGGGATCGCCTGTAATGGCGGCCCGGTCATCGGGATTGCGCTTGAACCCGAACCGCATTGCTTGCTGGAAACCAACGCCGAAGCGATCGACTTTATCACAGCGTGGATTTTTACGGACGCGGCGGCAGAGTCATTGGCCAGTCTAACGGGACTTTCTTTGACCGAGGCAAAGCTTGCGCTGCGTCGACACGTCGGCATTTGCCTGGATACGTGTCACGCTGCCGTGGAATTTGAGTCGCTTGAGGATATTCTTTCGCGGTTGCGCCATTCGGGGGTTCGGATCCTGAAGTTGCAAATCACCGCGGGCCTTGAACTTTACCCGGCCTCGCCTGAAGGCCTTGCTGTGCTACGACGATTTGGCGAGGGCGTATACCTGCACCAAACGGTGATTCAAGATGCGACGGGTGGATTGCAACGTTTCCTGGATCTGTCCGAAGCACTGGTAGCCCACCCGGAACCGCGAGACGAACGGTGGCGCGTTCACTTCCATGTGCCTTTGTTCCAGTCGAATCTGATGGGGCTATGTCCCGGGTTCAAAAACACGAGCGATTTCGTGCGCGATCTGCTGGCGCACCACCATCGGGAACCGCTTTCGCAACACCTTGAGGTCGAGACCTATACATGGGACGTGTTGCCAGCCGAATTGCGTGCGATGCCAGTGGACGAGGCGATCGCGCGCGAAATTGAGTGGGTTGTGGAACAACAGCGATGACGCCGGCAAAGCCGCAATCGATCCTGCGAACAGTCCTGGTATTGGGACGGGTGTCGAACCTACCCACGGTGTGGACGAACGTGTTTGCGGGTGCTGCGCTTGCGGGTGCCTCGCTTGATATGCGAATTTTGGTACCACTGGCGATCGCGATGTCGCTTCTTTACGTTGCAGGCATGGTGCTAAACGATGCCTTTGATCGGGGGTGGGATGCTCAACACCGGAAGGAACGTCCGATTCCGGCGGGGTTGATCTCGGCGACGGCGGTGTTTGTTTTGGGTGGTGTCTTGATGGCAGCGGGCGTGGGCATTGTGGGCACGATGTCGGGGCTTGGAATGTTTTTTTCCTGGCGCCCTTTCCTCGCGACGCTCGCGTTGACGTCGCTAATTCTTGTTTACGATCTGCATCACAAGAAAAATGCTCTGTCGCCGTTGTTAATGGGACTGTGCCGCGTGGCGGTCTACATCACGGCGGGATGGACTGCGGGAGCGCCCGAGTCACTGCTGTATGTCGGAGCCGGTCTTTTGCTTTGTCATTTGATTGGGCTTTCCTATATTGCGAAACACGAGACCAAGGCTGCGCTGGGTCGCACCTGGCCGGTGTTGCTGATGTTGGTGCCGGTGGTGCTTGGGGCAATCGTGTTGCAACACTCGCTGGTTGGACTGGCGGTCAGCCTTGCTTACGCTGTTGCGGTCGCGATCGGTGTTGCGGCCGCGCTTGGCGTGGGCAAGCGCAAACCGAATCCACGCTTTGCCGTTCCGTGGCTCATCGCAAGCATCAGTCTGCTGGATGCGATGTTTCTGTCGGTTGGTGGAACGGTTGCGTTGTCGTTGATGGCGATGGGGTGCTTTGCGTTGACGCTGTTGTTTCAGCGCGTGATTCCTGGGACGTGAGGGGGGGCCGACGTTTGCGCCCCGGTTGCGAAGACAGTTTCGTAGCGTGCGACGATTTTTAACTCGGAAGGGAATATTCTACCGTGCGCAGTCATTCCTCGGTATGCGTCGTCGATCCCTATTCATTGCGGCAGGTCTTACAACGGTGCTGGGCATTCTGCTCTGGCACGTTCGCGAGGTGCGTGCCTTCACAATCACCGGGCCTTCAGAAGCCCCATCCTTGCTCTATGGCGATCGGGTCGTGGTGGACCTCTCTGACCGCACCCCTCGCAGGGGGGCGTTGATGTTATTCAGGGTGCCAAATCGCGGTGGTGTTCCGGGAGTCAAACGGGTCGTGGGCATTGCTGGCGACGTGGTTCACCTGGACGACAACAACCTTCGCTTAAATGGTGTGGTCATGCGTTACGTTCGTACAAATGCTGTTGAGGCCCGTGCGCGATCGGCGATCAATGACCTGGGCAGCCAAGTCTTGGAGGAATCGGGACCGGACATGCGGCAGATGATCACCTTTACGCCGGGGCGATCTGAACGGAAGACATATGGCCCGATAACCGTAACACCGGGCCACGTGTTGCTACTGGGCGACAATCGTGACAACAGCAACGATGCGCGCTTCTTCGGCCTCTTGCCCGAAGGGGAACTGTTAGGGACGGTGGTGATGCGCCTTCCCAGCGTGTTTTCCAAATAGACATCAGCAGAAGTTTGAGCCGTATGATTGACAAATGACGAGTCGATGAGCAGAAAGTTCAAAGCCGCGTTGACGATAGCCGTCCTCTGCGCAGTTATTACAGGATCGGCGTCAGCCAAGATAGACGACGCGGTAACCACTTTCTTGAACACGACCTTCTTGGCGGCGGACAGTCTTCGCGACCTTCCCGAAAAGGATAGGAAAGCATTCGACTCGTACGTGAGAGGCGAACCCGTTGCAGATACAGGGGCGCCATGGTCGGCCACAGATATCATCCACAAGGGGCTTCCTCGACG
>JAYUPZ010000232.1:0-4294 GCA_043759805.1 Myxococcales bacterium
GTGACGGCGCGCTATCCAGCGTCCTCGGGCTACGCAAGCTACGCCTTTCGCCACGAGCCTGCGCGACAGACGATTCGTATTACTTTGACCGGATCCGCCCGGGCGTTCCACGGTCGAATCTTGTTGCCCGAAGGCAGCGATGTTTCGCGGATCACTGTCGATGGCAAGGAAATCTCGCCCAAGATTGAGCTCGTCGAATCGTCGCGCTACGCGCTCTTTGATGCGCCCGCCGGCTTGCACAACGTGGCGGTTGGCTACCGGAAGCTGCTCGCTTCTGGCGGCCAACGCTAGAATCTATCGCGCGCTATTGCCCGGCAGGATAAACGGCGTTCCCTTGGGTATCACCGTGACTTCCAGCTTTTGACTTTGCAGCAAGGCCTGGGTTTCCAATACCTCGAAGAGCGCGCCCGATATGAGCGGGTTCTCTGCGATAACAGCAAGGGCCTTGCCCACGATGTGGGGGCGGGTTGCGGCGGCCTTTGCGAATTCAATCGCAGCCTCGCGCTCTGCCGTCGAGTGAATAACGTTCACCCGGTTCGAGCCATCTTGCTGAATGGCGCTCGTCACCTGGCGCAATCGGTTGACGACCTTTTGCTCGATCTGCGCCGTCATGCCGGCGTCGCGGAAGTGAACCTTGCGGATGTAGATGCTGCCGAGCATGTAGCCCCACTCGCGAGATTTTTCCGAAACCTCGTGGCGAACCGCGGAGCTCATCACGTGGCGGTTTTCCAGCATGTCCGCAAGCTTCATGTTGCTGAGGCATCGCACCGTTGCGTTCGAGATGTTGGCGCGCAATGAGCCTGCGGGATCCGTGTTTTTGTAAATGTAGGCCAGCGGATCGCTGACGAACATTTCGGACCAAACACCGATGCCCATCGGCGCACCTTCTTCGGAGTTTACGGGTTGGCTGCGCAGGTAGGTCTGATCGAGGCGCAGATCAACAATGAACTTCTTGCCGAAGAAAGGCACAAGCGGCGCAAAGGGTCCCATGCTGAACCATGGACAATGCAATCCCGGCTCGGTGATAACCGAACGCACCTTGCCGAAAAGCTCGAATACCACGCATTGCCTTTCGCGGACGACGACATAAAAGGCGAAGACCCGCAGCAAACCGAGCAGGATGGGAACGGCAACGAACGAACCGATAAACACAACACCCGCAACACTCAAGGTATTCATTTGGACACCGTTTCTGCAGAGGTAAGGACAATTTGTCGCGCCCTGGTATTCAACGCGATCCTGGCGTTGCGAACATAGGCGTGGACCGCGCTCGCGCCGGAGGTTCCCGCGAGCTCACGCAGCTGCTCTGCCAATTTCAAAAGTGGCTCAACCTCGGCATGGGCATTGAGTGTTTCGATTTCAACCGCACGGCGAGACTGAACGATTCGCTGATCGGCTGCGGCCTGCGCCAGGCTGATTTCGCTCGACACATGGTTGTGGGCTGTATTGATGGCAGCCAAGGCGGATTCAACTTCTCCCGGGGGATCGATCCCGGTGATGAGTGCCGCATCCAGATCGACACCGTATCGGGCTGCTGCCGACGCACATTCGGTGTCCATCCGTTCATTGAGGTCGCGCAGGTTCTTGCGCAGATCGTTGATCGAGATGCCTTGAATCGCCGCGCCCGTTTCCGCACCGGGCTCGGCGGGTACGTCCGTCGACGGTCGCTCAAAATTCGCAATGCGATCACGCAGGATAGAAACGAAGTACCCCATCACATGTGCAATGGGTTTTTTAACGCCGAAGAGATAGGCGTAGAGGTTCCGCTCGGAAACGGTGAAACGAAGCTGTCCGCTCAATCCGGTGTTGAGCTGATCCTTGGTCACCGCCTCCAACAATTCGCCGCCCTGGTTGGCGCGCGGATCTTCTGGATCGTGTGCGATGGATACGGTGACGGTCGCGATCGAAGCCTTGTGTAACGATTGCCACGGCGCCTTCCAGTAAAATCCGGGGCCGACGACTCGGACCTGCGCGTAATCGTATCGTTCCCGCTCATCGGGGCGCAGGAGTTCAGAAACCGGATCCTGCAGGGTGGTGGCGTTGCCCAGCTTCTGTGCCTTGCCGAAGGTACAAAGCACCGCGCGTTCGTTTGGACCGATGGTGTAAAACCCGCCGATCCCGTAGCGCAAAATGAACCAGGCTGAAAACCCCAGCAAGAAGCCGACGAACATGTCTCCAAACGTCATGGCGGGGATGTTACCCGGAACCACGCCGCGCGCCTACCGGCGAGTAAACCGGGTTTTGTGTGCTTTTTTTTGAGGCCTTCCCTCGAAGGGCCGATAGTAATGCTGTGTTCGCTCGTCTCTGGTTTGTCTCGTTGGTGCTGGGCGTCGGCCTCCCGGGCCGATCGGTTGCAGCGCCACGAACCAAAATCGCGCCCGATCGCGTGCGCATTCCGGCCGGGGCGTTTATCCGCGGCTCTAATGTAGGCGAGGAAGACGAGCGCCCCGAACGCAAGGAGACCCTGCCCTCGTATCGAATGGATCGCACCGAGACAACGGTTGCGATGTACGCCGTTTGCGTGGGCGCGAAACGGTGTAAAGCGCCCGTTGGGGTGGAACTGGGTGATGCGACCCTCGCAAGACGTCCCATCACGGGCGTCAGCTGGGAGGACGCCCGTGGCTATTGCAAGTTTGCCGGCGGGCGCTTGCCGACTGAAGCCGAATGGGAGAAGGCCGCAAGGGGTGAGGCAGGGCGGGTCTTCCCCTGGGGCGCAGAGGCGGACTGCAAGCTTGGCAACTGGGGTTGTTTCGACAACGAGGGCCCTTGCGCAGGAACAGCGCCCGGTCATCCGGTGGATGTGGGCAGTTATCGCGCGGGTGCAAGTCCCTACGGTGTGCTCGATCTCGCCGGCAACGTCTGGGAATGGACAGCCGATGCGTACTCCGAGGACAAACAACGTCGCGTGGTCAAAGGGGGCTCGTGTTGCAGTTACTTTGTACCTCCCCGTGCTGCGAATCGAAATGCCTGGGCACCCGACTACCGCGACAGCGATCTGGGGTTTCGATGCGTCTCGCGATAGTCCTCGGTATTTGTCTGGCGACCCCGGCGTGGGCGGCCTTGCCACCGGCGATCTCCGAAGAAGCACCGCAGCCGGCGCCCGACGATCCGGATCGGGAGCGCATCGTTCGATTGCAAGAGGCCGTCTACAACATCGTGCACGGTGGCAGCCTGGGCAAGGTTCGCGTCGGTGTGTACCTGGCTGACCTAAAGACGGGTCGAACTTTCTACCAGAGCAACGCGTCCGCCTTGATGGATCCGGCGTCGAATCAAAAAGTCTTCGCGACGGCTGCGGCTTTATTGCGCCTCGGCAATGACTTTCGCTTTCGCACGGAGGTGCAGGGGCCTGATGTCGACGAGCAGGGACTTGTGCAGGGAGACGTGATCCTGCGCGGCAGTGGGGACCCCTCGCTTGAAATGCAGGATCTCGATGACCTCGCGGCCCGCCTCGTGGCCCGAGGAATCACACGGATAACGGGGGACGTGGTCGCCGATCCGCGTGGCATGAATGGCGCCGATCCCACAGCACTGGCACGCTCTTCATTGCAGGTGCGGCATTCGTCAATTGTGATACGAATACGGCCAGGTGCCCGTGCCGGAGCCGCGCCCGTGGTAATGCTGCAGCCGCTTGAACGTTCGATCAGCATTCAAAATCGAGCCCGAACGCGCGCCGGAGGTCGAACACGTATCACGGTCGCGGTGCTGACCGAGCGCAATCGACTGGTGGTCAGTATCAAGGGCAACATATCGATGCGCCATCCCGGCGTGATGTTTCGCAAGCGTCCGCATGCAACGATGTTGTACGCGGCGTTTCTCCTGCACGACGCGCTGGTTCGGCAGGGCGTGACGGTCGATGGGGAACCGCGCGTGGGGCAACTTGATGCCGCGACGATAAACGCGTTTTCCTTTGCGCGGGTTCGACCCCCCATTGTGCTTGCGGTCCACAATTCACAGCGTTTGCCCGACCTGCTGGCGACAATTAACAAGACCTCCAACAACGACTACGCAGACCGGCTGCTTGAAACCCTGGGCGCTGAAGTGGAAGGCGGCGCGCCATCCATGCAGAAAGGGATAGCTGTGTTGCGTGGGGCGATGGACGAACTTGGCATCGATCGTTCGCTTTATCACCCGGTCAACGGCTCGGGCCTCGGTCACCAGAATCGTGTTACGCCATCGGGGATGGTGTCGTTGCTCCGCACGCTCTATTTTGATCCGCGCATCGGTGCCGAGATGTTGCAGTCGCTTTCGGTGGGTGGCATTGACGGCACAACCCGCGGTCGGTTTCGAAACTCCT
>JAYUPZ010000233.1:0-4291 GCA_043759805.1 Myxococcales bacterium
TCAGAGAGACGCCGAGGCAAACCGCCATCGCGAGCGCTCGGCCAACCGTTTTTTTCATGCGCTTTCGGTTCCGTGCTTAACGGCCTTTTGCACAAAGTCGGGCACGTCCCAGTTCTGCAGATCCTTCAACAACAAACGGTGCGTCATGTCGAGGCCGAGCGGCGTAACGGAGGCGTGTCCGGCGCGAATCGCGGACATATCACTGCCTGGCACGTCCTCAGCGTGTTCCTCCGGACCGCCAATCCAGTAGTAAGCCCGCCCGCGCAAATCCGAACGCACATCGACCTGATCCCGATACACCCGGCGTCCAAGAAACGTGGTTTCGTATTGGTCAAACGTGCCCGTTGGGCAGTTGATGTTGAGCAGTGCGCCTTCGGGGATGGATCGAGGCCCCCTCGCCAGGGCCTCTGCGGCGAGCGCCCTTGCAAGTTCTGCCGCTGGCCGGTAATCCGGCGTCTCGTGGCGTTGAAGCGACACAGCCATCGCCGGGACGCCTCGTAACGCAGCCTCGACAGCGGCCGCGACAGTACCGGAATAGAAAACATCCGATCCCAGGTTAAATCCGGCGTTGATCCCCGAGATGCAGAGATCGGGGGTGCGGGGCACGAGGTGTAAAAGTCCCAGGTAGACGCAGTCGACCGGCGTTCCATTTACAGCGTGACGGCCTTCAGCCAGCGTGTCGACGCGCAACGGTCGATCCAGGCTGATTGAATGGGAGGCCGCGCTGCGTTCGCGATCCGGCGCGACGACCACGATGTCACCTAGCGTTTGCACAGCCGCGATGAGGGCAGCGATGCCGGGGGCGGCTATCCCGTCATCGTTGGAGATCAGAATGAGCGGCCGTTTCGCCATTAGTTTCGCTAAGTGCTGATTATTCTAAGGGGCCGAAGGGGGCTTTGTCCACCGGCTCCGATGAAGGAATTCCGGTTGCGATAACCACGATAATAACCACGGCGACTCACCAACCGACGTCATTGCGCCGAAAGTTCCACCTCCGTGACGGAGGCACCCAGTCGCGTGGCCTTTGGGGTACGCCGTTGCATGAGCCCCGACGCCGAGCATGCCGGCACAGCGATGGTGGCATGAGCCCTTTCGCCTGTCGGCCCCGCGCACGGTTGGCGATCGGCGGCGCGCTATTTGCAGAATAGCGCGATACCGATGATGCGTTCATGGTGGTTTTGGCAGGTCGTACGAAATGCCTCCCGACGTTGTCGTTCCTGTCTCCTCGTTGTCATACCGCTGCTCCTGCTTGCCGAGGGTTGCTTGCCCGAGGGCCCTCACGCGCCCGAGGACAACTCAGAGGCGAATTCGTGGGGCACCGATGCAGCGATAGAAGGCGACGACAGCGGCGCGCCCGCCGCGCCCATCCCCTCTTCGACCGATGCGCCCGAGGCTACAGTCGATGATGCAACAGACGCTGCCGTCACCCGTGCGGACAGCGATCCACCCCTTGCAGACAGCGATCCACCCCTTGAGGACAGCGAACCTCCGATCGATGCTTACACGCCGACCGCCCCGGTGGTTGCGAGTGTGACGATCACGCCCCCGCCCCGGGGCATGATCGAGTTGTGGGTTGTCATCGTCGACACGAGCTCGCCGACAGTGGCCCTCACCGTCGAGATATCGTGCGACAAAATGGCGACCTGGCGAACCGCCAGCGTCGCCGGTGATCTCCACAATATTGCGGCCAGTGCCGCCGGCGCAGGAAGCATTTTGGGCTGGAACTCGCTCGCGGACCTGGATTTCCACGCACCCCACGCTTGCTTCGTCCGCGTACGCGCGACCGACCGTGGAGGTCTTCAGGGGCCAATGGTGATCGTTGCCGTCCCTCTCATCGACAACCTGCGCGAGGCAGCTCGCAACATCGATCACTACCTCGTCCACTACGGCAGCTTCTCGCCCTCCTTCCTGGCCATCGCCCAGCGCCACCAATTGGTGATCCTGGATCCGCGAAGCGCCGCGCTGACGCGCGACCGTGTGCTGCAGTTACAGCGCGGCCGCGACGCCAGCGATCCCCGCGACGACGTGATCGTGCTGTGCTACGTCTCGATCGGCGAGGACATCCGCACCGCTTCACTGACCAACCAGGCCATGCGCATGGATTCACGGTTCGTCGGCAACGGCAGCGGCCCTCGCGTCGACCCGCGCGGCCCCGGCGCGTCCGGCCAGCCGCTGACCGGCCTCGATCCGCTTGGACGCCCGTCCGGGGGCGGCAACGGGTACGCGTCTTTCTACCTCGACGACAACGACGTTTTTCGCGGCGGCGTTGGAGACGGGCATCCCGATCGGAACAGTCATTTCGGCGGTGCCTTCGTCAACGCGGGTGATCCCCTCTGGTACGAGGCCCTGCGCCGCATGCGTCTCGACAGCGCCGATGGAATTGCTGGCCTGGACGAAATCATGACCGACACCGCTGGACGTGGACTGGGTTGCGATGGCGTTTTCCTCGACACGATCGACACCGCTGCACCCAACAGATTTACCGGTGCAAACAGTTCCAACCTCTCGCAGTTCGAGTGGACAGCGCCGGGCTTCCTCGCCTTCATCCAGCGCCTGCGTGCCGATTTCCCGCGCAAGGTAATCTTGCAAAACCGCGGAATATTCTTCTTCGATCCGCGCCACCGACACTACGCCTTCCACGCCGCGGACTCGATCGACTTTGTATTGTTCGAAAGCTTCCGCCTGGACTCCAGTTCGGCGCATGAGTTTCATCCGTTCTTTTATCCCGACAACCGCTATAACGTTGCGCCCAAGCTGATGGCCGAGGCCAACCGTGGCCAGGGTTTCCGCGTACTGGGGCTGGGCTATGCCGAGGGCCCGAGCTCGACCATGAGTGAGCTTACGCTGCTTGGCGAGTCGACACTGGGCTTCGACTCGTTGATGGAGGACATTCAAGTCGCGCAGAGCACCGGCTTTCGCCACTACCTCAGCAACTCGTCGCTCACCCGCACCAATACCTTCGTACTCGACCACGCAATCCTCATCGACCGTTCTCCGCCGGTATGGACCAGCACCTGGAACGACAACACCGCCTCGTGGCCCTCCATGCCGACCGCTCCGACGCCGCGTCCGGGTGTACGCGTCGTGGTACCGGGACCAGGCCAGCTTGCCGTACGTTGGGATGTCGCGCTTGATCTGAACAGGGTCGGGTACGCGGCCTACTATCAGAACCGCCCGTTCGACTTCGCGGCCGATCCCTTGCTGAGGCAGGCCCAGCGGCGCGTGCTCGTGTCGCGGGTTGGCACCGGTTACCGTGATGGCGTTGGTCCCACACGGTTTGCGCACGAAGCGGACCTCACGGGCCTCACGCCCGGCGTCAACTACCACGTGATCATACGCGCGTTCGACGACTCGCCCGGTCGCAACGAGGACAGCAACCAACAGATACTGTCGGCCACGCCCTCGCCCTGAGTTCCCGAAAAAAACAAGCAGTCACCGAGAGTTAAATTGGTCGGGGCGACTGGATTCGAACCAGCGGCCCCCTGTCCCCCAGACAGGTGCGCTAACCAGGCTGCGCCACGCCCCGACGGACTGCCCACTTACCACGAGGTTTTTGAATCCGCTACTCAACCAACGCGAGAATGGCTTCGATTTCGTGTTTTATGTCGACGAGCGATTTGCGATCGACCAGAGGGGCCGGAACCGGCGCAGGCGCGGCCTCGTCGAGTCCCCCTTCCCGGAGTATCGAGCGAACGCCCTCGTGGGTCATGCCGCGATCGTGAACCAGTTCACGGATGCGCAGCAACAACTCGACATCCTTGCGCCGGTAGAGGCGTTGCCCGGATTTTGTTTTCTGCGGCTTGATGGACCGGAATTCGGTTTCCCAATAGCGCAGCGTGTACGCTGGAAGCGCCGTCAACTTTGCGGCCTCGCCGATCTTGAAGAAGGGCTTGTCGGGAATGCCCCGTGCATCGACCGGGGTGGGCGCTCGTCGGGCCATCGTCGCTAGCTCAACCGTTCAATCCGTTTTTTAGGACCTGAGACGGTTTGAAGGTCAATACGCGGCGGGCGCTGATCGTGATCTCTTGACCGGTCTGCGGATTGCGCCCTGCGCGTGAATTCTTGTCACGCACCACAAAATTTCCGAATCCGGAAATCTTGATCTTCTCACCCTTTTCCAGGGTTTCCTTGATCGTGTCGAAGACAATTTCCACGATTTCGGCGGCTTCCTTTTTGGAAAACCCCCCTACTTTCTCGTAGACCATCTCCACGATGTCGGCCTTCGTCATGACATCAAAAATAATCCCAGAATCCCTGTATTGTCAAAGGGTTGGAAAATTGACGCAGATTC
>JAYUPZ010000234.1:0-1945 GCA_043759805.1 Myxococcales bacterium
TTTCATTGTGGTGGTACAATGACCAGAAATTCGGTACGTGATTGCGGTGCGGCGGTAGCTGCGTTTGTTGCTTTTTGTGCGGCGATGGTTCCTGTCGAAGCGTTCGCTTATTCGAAAAAGACTCACCAGGACATCGTTGATTTCGCTTGGGAAGCGATGCTTGCGTCGCAGGATCCGGCGTTGGTGGGTCGAATGCCCGAGACCAGCGATCCTGTCGAATCTCTACGTGACGTGGGTTCCTGCGACGTCGAATGCGGCAATAGCCCAGGAAGTTTTGTATCTCAGTCAGAATGGAACGAATACCTGTTCGACATAAGTGACGCGATCATTGGCTTTGGCCGGATGCCGCACTCGATGCCGACGCAGAATTGTCCTTCACCAAACATGAACGTTGTAAGGGAATACCTCGGTCAGCTGGGTAGTTTTCGTCCAGCCGATAACTACGCAGGACCCGGCAACGACCCTGTTCACCCTGGCGATGAGCACAGTGAATCATGCAACCTTGCCCCTCCGCGGAAGGGACTGTTTTCTAAACTTGGTGTGGGCGACAATGTGCAAGCCGGGCAAACACCCGGACTTGCGGGTCGGTTCGGTGACACAAGAGGGCCTGGGATGGTTCTGGGATGGCACGCGAAAGCTGCTGACGATGCTACGCATGACTGGGTTCCCGAGACCAATCTTGTCGCGGCTGCCGTCAATGCTCCACTGTTGGGTGGACTCTCCGTTGCGGACCTCGGCCAGATAACGGTAGGTGTCGTGATCGCTCCGGGAGCATGCTTGTGGGGACTCATGACGGGCGAGAACTGCCTGGATTATGTCAAAGAAGCGTCGGAGGAGTTGAATCCCGTGACAGCTGCGGCGTATTTGTACCCAAGTTCCTGGTCGCCGGAAAGTGATAGCGCGCGCGAGAACGCCATCGGATTCGGTCATTTTATCGACGCTCGAAGTCCGCCCGAAGGTCCGAAGAATAGATTCGACGACCGCCGTGGTCTCTACTACGACGAAGCTGGACCGGAGTTCATACCCGGCGACATGGATGGTGTGATTTCGGCGTTGGGGGATTTAACCGGCCAAGTTCTCAACGTAGATTCATCGAGAGGGATTGGGCAGTATGAACTCGGCCGTGTAGGTCAGTTGGGTCACCCCACCAAAGCGTCCAAACGATCGAAGTTCCAATGGGGTCGGGAGACCTACGGCCACATTCAAATGACTCCGCTGGACAACCTTGCGTTTTATGGTTGGAACAGATTCCGTGCGGATACCTCGAAAAACGTGAAAAACCTCCGTTGGCCGCTTCACGCACTCGCTGATGCATCCGTTCCGATGCATGTGGCGCTAACATCAGCGTACGGGCACGAACCTTACGAGAAGGCCGTTCAATCGCTGTGGTCTGAAATTCGTTATCTCAACAACTCGGCGGAGGTGCACATCATCGGTGGTGGCACTCCGGTTGTTCCGTTTGACAATACAGCGACGGGACCGGTACGAATGTTTCAGCAGCTCGAACAGGTGCGTCGCATGTTGCGAACTGGATTTCGCGTGAGAGAAAAGATCAAGCGTTGGCGATCATCAACACCAGTTCCAAGTTCTGCCGATGTACCAATACAAGACTTGGTTACTGACCTGGCAAAAGAGACTTGGGCTCGTGCGTCGAACGATCCGGCGCAACACGATTGGCTTTGGTGCGATGATTGTTCTTCGATCTATAGATTTGGAGAAGTCGACCACACCGGTTCCGGCAACAACGCATTTGAATTTCTTGTCGACAAGGGTGTGGATTGGGTCGCTGAGAGGTTGGGGTCGGCCTACAAATCAGGCGACCCTTCGATCGCGACACAACACTACGGGCCGCACGTGGATAAAATCAGACCATACGTAGAAAACAGCGCGGGGTACCTTTTGGGGTTTATGGTTTCGCCACTTCATTCTCTCCCGCCGAAACCAT
>JAYUPZ010000235.1:0-1945 GCA_043759805.1 Myxococcales bacterium
AGAAAAGCGGTACGCGCCTTGCGACCCTCAACGAGCTTGAATTGAATTTCGGGATAACGGATCGCAAGCGGAATTCCGGGCAAGCCACCACCCGAACCAAGATCCATGACGGGACCAACCAGTGGTACCATCATCGCGGGCAAGAGACTGTCGATGTAGTGCTTCTCCACCATCGCGTCGAATGCGCGAATCCGCGTCACGTTTAAGACTTCGTTGGCGTCGCGCAACATCTCGTGAAAGCGCCAAAGTCGATTGATCTGGGTGTCATCAAGCGCAAAACCGCCCTCTTTCATGCGGCGGGCGAGATCGCTTTTCCCTGGCTTTGACATCCGTTGTTTGCTGGCCGTCTTTTACCCGAAGGCGCCGGGAGCCGCTACAATGGACGTCGTGGAACCCAGGGTCCTCTTCGAGGACAATCATTTACTGGTCATCGAGAAGCCCGCCGGCCTCTTGAGTCAGGGCGACGCCAGCCTCGGCGATTCCGCGCTCGAGTGGGGCAAACGCTACATCGCAACCCGCTACAACAAGCCGGGCGCGGTGTTTCTGGGATTGGTCCATCGACTTGATAAACCCGTCAGCGGCGTGATGCTTCTGGCCCGAACCTCAAAAGCAGCCTCGCGGCTATCCGAAGCATTTCGCAGTCGGCGAACCGAGAAAACCTACCGAGCGCTTGTGGCACCCCCACCCCGGCAGGACCTCGGAACGTTGAAACATTTGCTTGTCCCGGCAAGCGAAGGCGTACCGACGCACATCGTCGATGCCGAGGTTCCGGGGTCCCAAATCGCCGTTCTTCACTATAAATTGTTGCGCACCCATCGGCTCGGCACCGAGGTCGAAATCAACCTTGAGACTGGCCGCAAGCACCAAATTCGCGCGCAGCTTGCTCACATCGGATCGCCGATTCTGGGCGACCACCGATACGGCTCACGCTCGCCCTACATCCCGGACAAGATCGCGTTGCACGCTTTTCGTATTACGTTTCCCCACCCGATCGGGGGGCAGGAAACGACGTTCTGCAGCCCACCACCCTGGGGGCAGGGATCGGCTGAATAAAGCAACAGCCAGATCCGTCGATGTAGGTAACATGGCAAAAGTACCGATTCTGGTGGGGTTGGCCGCGATGGTGGTTGTGCTTGGGAGCCAAGCCCGGGATACCCGAGCTGGTCTTCCGGAATGCGGCAACATACGGCTCAACACGGTCAAACAATGTGAGATACGGGCCACCGTCCAGTGCATGGCCGGGTGTAGTGAGCTCGGCATTTACAAGACAGCTTGCGCCACACGTTTGCATCGAGTGTGTCGAAACGATTGCACCGTCAACGCCGATGCAACCTGCACTGACTCGTGTACGGTGCGATGCAACCAGGACTGTGCCGCTGGCATCAACGTCATTTGCTCCCACAATTGCTTCGGCGAGTGTGTGGGCTCGTGCGATGCGACCTGTGCGGGCGCGGCGGATCCAGCGCAATGCCGCGCAACTTGTGAAGCGACCTGCGACGGCGAGTGTGACATCAAGTGCGCACCGGTCGTAAACGCCTCGTGCTACAACCACTGCGTCGAATGTTGTGGTGGCTCATGCACCGCGCAGGCCAATATGACCTGCCAGGAAACGTGTCAGGACAAGACCTTCGAGGACTGTGAACACGAGTTCCGCGTGAATTGCGATGCATCCTGTTCGGGGGACGGCGCTCTGTTTTGTGACGGCAAATACATCATTTCTGGAAAAGACCTGCCGGGATGCATCAAGGCTTTGGCCAACCAGGGCGTTACGGTTCAGGGGATGGCCACAGGAACCATCGATCTTGGCTCGGGCGATAGTTCGATCGGTTGCACCATGACCGGCCGTCCAAGAGCTGGCGACTTCGGGTGGTTGATGTCACTTGTGGCCATCACCTGGGCGTTGCGTCGTCGATTCAAGAAGTAGACCCCATCCTGCCGATATAAG
>JAYUPZ010000236.1:0-8937 GCA_043759805.1 Myxococcales bacterium
ACCGCGGCGGGTGCAAAGCTGAGACCTGAAGCAATTCGCGGCATCGTAGGCCATGCAGAGCTTCACGTGCGCCCCTACATGGCAGTGAGAATGCCGACGTTCAACGGTGGTCTTGCGCAGTCGTTGTCACGATCGCTGCCCTCCGCAGACGGTCGAGATCGCCGTGACTCCAAACCAGCGAGCGCCGACGTGTTTGCCAGCGGGCGACGCTTGTTGGGTAGCTCGTCGAATCCAGAACACACGGGATTTGGATGCGTGAATTGCCATTCAGTCGCGGGAAATGCAGGACAAGGCATACCGGGCCCCGATCTGGCCTTGGCTCCATCGCGGCTGAATTTTCGCTGGTTCGACAAATGGTTGGCGGGTCCCCAGTCGATTCGACCCGATACGCGGATGCCGGCCTTTTGGGGTGACGAGCCTCTGCTGACCGATGTGCAAGGAGGCGTTCCGTCACGCCAACGTGCTGCGATTTGGGCATATCTGAAGCGAGGCACGACGCCTCTACCCGAAGGACTGTTGCTGCAAAGCGCAGCGCAGGAAATGGAAGTGGGGGACGAACCCATTGTCTACCGAACGTTCATGAAAGATTCTGGGCCACGCGCGATCGTCGTGGGAAATCCCGAATCTGTACACGTGGCCTTCGATGCCAACGTCGTTCGTATGGCGCAGGCGTGGCGGGGGCGGTTCTGGGATCCGTCTGGTACGTGGACGGGCAGGGCAGGCGCCTTCAATGAACCGTTGGGTGACCACGTCATGAACTTTCCGGCAGGGCCCTCGTTTGCCAAGCTCTCCGACCTTCATTCGCGCTGGCCTGTGGCGACCATCGAGTCGCGAAGTCTGGGCGGACAATTTCTCGGATATCGTCTGGATGACCACCGAAGACCTGTCTTTCGATATGTATTGGAGGGCGTCACGATTTCGGAAGTGGCTCGACCGATTGCCGACGCCAAGGGTTTTGGATTGGTTCGTGCGTTCACCTTTGATCGTTCGGCGTCGCTGTTAAAGATGCTTGCGGGCGAAGGTCGCCGAATCGCAAAGACCTCTGCTGGACGTTACGTCGTGGACGGACAGGTGTTTTTGAAACTTCCGTCGACGTTGGCCGATCGCGCAGTGATTCGCACATCTCCTGATGACGCCTCCCTGCAACAGCTTGTGGTTGCTCTACCATCAGAAGCTCGTTCCGTTGAACTGGAGGTAAGTTGGAAATGATAAAAGTAACACGAATCGCCAGGGCCGCCGCATTGTCTTTTGTAGTTGCCGAGTCGGCTGCATGGGCTCAATCGGAAGGTGACTATTATGCAATCACCACCTTCGAATCAGGAACCTCGGAATTGGAGGTGTCTGGTCTCGATGTACTGCGCGATGGTCGACCCATGATCGCGACCCGCGGCGGGGAAGTATTGGTGGTGGATGGCGCGTACGGCGATCCCAAAAAGGCGTCATTCAAACCGTTCGCATTTGGCCTCTCAACGCCGCTTGGTATCTTGGAACGTGACGACGGCATCTACGTCGCGCAACGAGGCGAACTGACGCGGTTGAAAGATGTTGATGGTGACGGACGCGCCGACTGGTTCGACACAATTTCTGATCAATGGGAACTCGGCGGCAATTATCACGAATACGCCTTTGGTCCCGTGCAGGACAAAGCGGGCATGTTGTGGGTGACGCTGAACAAGCCCTTCGGTGATCAACCCCATGGCGATGTCCCGTGGCGCGGGTGGGCAATGCGAATCGATCCCAAAACCGGGGCTACGATGCCGGTGGCAACCGGGTTGCGCAGCCCTTCGGGCGTTGAAGTGAGCCCTGAAGGCGACGTGTTTTACTCCGACAACCAGGGAGAATGGTGCAACGCCTCAAAAATTTCTCATCTTGAACCCGGTGATTTTCACGGGCATCCCTTCGGTTTAAGATCCACCAAATTGCCTCGTTCTCCGATGGCGGGTCCGAAAGAAATTGATTTGAGTGGCGGCCCGTACATGAAAGATCTCAAGTCCACGGTTCCGAACTTCAAGATGCCGGCGGTGTGGTTGCCCTACGACAAAGCGGGACAAAGCCCAACCGGCTTTCGCTGGGATACCACCGCAGGAAAGTTCGGTCCGTTTGCAGGCCAAATTTTTCTCGGCGATCAACATCATGCGTCCGTGCTACGTATATCGCTTGAGAAGGTCAAGGGCCGCTGGCAGGGTGCTGTCTATCCTTTTCGAGAAGGATTCCAAAGCGGCATCGTTCGCGTGGCTTTTGGCAACGACGGGTCTTTGTTCGTTGGCATGACCAACGCAGGTTGGGGCGGCCGTGGGACGCGCCCGTTTGGCTTACAGCGCGTCAATTGGTCCGGAAAAATGCCGTTTGAGGTCAAGGAGATCAACGCCACGCCCACCGGTTTCTCACTGACCTTCACTTCACCCCTTGATGTTGAATTGGCAAAAAAGCCTTCCAGTTACAAGCTGAAAAGCTACACCTATCGCCTGAGAAAAGAATACGGCGGTCCGGAAGAAGACAACGCCGATCTGACGGTTCGCAGGGTGGTGGTGGGTAAAAACAACACCAGCGTTGAGATCGAGATCGACAACCTTCGTGAGGGTTACGTCCACGAATTTGACCTGGGCGCATTGCGTTCGATAGACAAGGCGCCCTTGTTGCACGCTGCAGCCTACTATTCACTCATCAACCGGCCGTCGTTTCCTGTCGCACGCGCCTCATCCGGCCCCTGATCGGGTGTCCCTGCGGCGTCCCACCGTTTCACTTTACAAAAAGCTGAGTTCGCCCCCGCGGTAGACGATACGAGACAGGGCGGGAAGCGCCTTTTTCGGGGCGACGGGTTCTGCCTGGGTCACGGAACGGGCTGCCAACGACGGTCGACGCATTGCGGTCGTCTCGGCCTTTTGGTCGTAGGCCTCTTCTCGTTTTCGGGTGGCAGCAGCCGGTCGCATGGAAACATCCTGGGGCCGTCGTGCATTGGGTCAAGTTTCTTGTTGTGCAGACCGACCGTATAATGGGTCATTCATGCAATACGACGTTTTTGTGGTGGGCGCGCGCGATCCCAATCCGGTCGCGCAAATGCATCTGGCAGCCAAGCTGGCCGAACATTTTCACGCACCGGCCGTGCAGATTGCGCAAGCCATCTCCACGCGCAATTTGCGCGCCGGTCAGAACATGGACGAGGCGCAGGCGCGCATCCTGAGTGAACAGCTCGCAAATTTCGGTGCGGTTACCGAGCTTCGACCTGCGGTGGGCGGGCGAACGACGGGCGTGCATCCCGCGACACAAATCACGTCGGCACCAACGATTGGAGGTGCTCCCCCCACGCGCGCCGGATTCCAGGCACGGACGGTGGCCGCGCCGCACACGCAGGGCATGGGCCTCGCGCCGCTTGGGCTTTCCAATCAAACCATGGGCTCGGGATCAAACGCACTCGGCGGTTCCGCGCCAAGGACGATCGCGTCGGGCAATCAGCCGGGCCGCGACAACGTGGGTCGAGACCCCTTTGCGCCACCACCCGATGATCGCATGCCCTCAACCCAGGTTGCAGGACCACCCACGGGTATGTTGGCTGCGCCTGGCACGATGGCAGCCGCGATGGGACGCGGTGGTCCTTCGGGAGGGCGTGATGCGTTTGCGCCGCCGACGGGCGATTTGCCGAAGCTTGAGCTTGCCACCGGTCGTGGGCCGCAGCCTCAGCATCCCGCCGATTCGGATGACTTGATGCCGGCGAGGCGGCCGCAACCATCGTTTGGACACGAAGGGGGTGGCGGGCCGTCGAAATTGACGGCGGAAAGCGATGACTCGGGTGTTGAGTTGGCGCAGGACAAGATGCACATGATCCGTTGCCCGGAGCACGGACTCTATTATGACAAGCGCACCTCGTCTGCCTGTCGCAAGTGTCTTGCACCGGCGCGCGACCGCGCCGCGATGATGGGAAAAAAAGGCGGACCTTCGGTTGTCAGCAAGGCGATGAAGTTGCGCGATGATCCGGTACGCCACGCTTTTTATGGCCTCGCGATTGCCTTGTTGATGGGCCTTTTACCCGCAGCCTTTCATGCACTCGCGGTGGGCAATCCAGAGGTGACGACGTTGCGAGCCGAACAGGCAAAGCTATCCGATCAAATCGGTACAGAGAAGGTGATCGCGCGCTATCACGATCTCGACAAACAGGCACGGGAAAAGCACGACACCAACTTTCGTATCACGGCGCTCATATGGATTGTTGGTGGCGGCCTTGGCGTCTTTGCCTGGCACAAGATTACGTGAACGGGTGTAGGGCGCTTCGCGCGAATGCGCATCCACTGCGCTGAAGGTCGTGAAGGAAAGCTCTCTCTCGTATATTCGTCTGTCATGCGATCTGAAACGTACAGGCGGCGCAATGTCATCGCCGCAGCGCTGGCCGGATGGGCGAGCCAACCCGTGACTGCCATGGCGGCGAAGGTGCATCGCAAATCGCCGAGACGTGCAATACCGATTGGCCTTCAACTCTGGTCGGTGCGCGATGATTGCAAAAAAGACATCGACGCTACCTTGAAACAGGTTGCCCAAAGCGGCTTTGAGGCGGTTGAGTTCGCGGGACTTTATAAGTATCAAGATAACCCAAAGGCATTGCGCCAGACACTGGATGCCATGGGAATGGGCGTTGCGGGAAATCACGTCAGCATTCGGGCGCTGCGAAAAGAGCGATTCGCACAGACGGTGAAGTTTCATCAAACTTTGGGATGCCGCCTGCTGATCGTCGGAGGCGATCCTCGATTTACCGATCCCGAGGCGAGCAAAGTCTATGCCGCCGAAATGAACACAGCAGCCGAGGCGCTAAAAAAAGAAGGTCTCTTTTGTGGCCATCACAACCACAAGGAAGAATTCACCGCGGTTGGCGATACAACCTACTGGGATCTGTTCGCGCGAAGAACAAGCCAAAACGTAGTTCTTCAGCTTGATATTGGTTGGGTCTTTATGGCTGGACTTGATCCAACAACGCTGATCCGGCGTTACCCGGGTCGGTTCAAAACGCTGCATTTGCGCGGCAAAGTGCCACCGGGTGTACCGAACAAGTTGCCGATCATCGGACAGGATTCCCTGGATTGGCCGGGGATTCTTTCCGCCTGCCGCAACGGCGGTGGCGCCGAGTATTTCATGGTCGAGCAGGAGGAGATCCCTGCAGGCATGACGGCTCTGTCGAGTTCCACGGCATCGCTGCGCGGTCTACGCGCGATCCTCGCGGGGTTAGAAGGCTAACCCGGACCGCGGATGAAGCCACGACGAATTGCGATCATCGCCGCCTCGGTCTGCCTACGCCTAGAGCGGGCCCGCGCAGAGATTGGCGTGTCCGTAGGCCTGCACGTCAGGGATTATTCGCCTGATGCTATGTTCGACCTTGTGAGTTCCACCTGCTTCGACGTTTTGAGTCGCTTGTTCGCCAACGATGTGGATATGACATTGCTGCGGCAGGCGGCAGCCAAGACACCCACAGAACGCATTTTGTGGTTAGAAGACATGCAGCAGTTTGCTGACGACGCGAAAAAGGCGATTGCAGATGAAGCTTCGAGACCTCCTAACCATTCTCGTTGACGGAGAAGTTCGCTTTTCGATCATTGGCGGGGTTGCGCTCATTGCCCGTGGTGCGCAACGTTCAACGGAAGATCTAGACATTGCATACGCCCGTGATCGCCAAAATTTGGCTCGACTTGCGGCGGCGCTAAAGCCGCTGCACCCCCGGCTGCGTGGCGTACCGGGTGACTTGCCCTTCGTCCTTGACGAGGCGTCTTTGCGTAGCGGGCTAAACTTTACGCTCGACACGGATCTCGGCCCGCTTGATTTGTTTGGAGAGGTGCCCGGCCTCGGCTCTTTTGATGAAGTGGATGCCGTTTCGACAGAGCTTGATATCGCGGGAACGCGGCTGGCGGTACTTACCCTTGAGGGACTTGAGCGAGCCAAACGGGCGGCTGGGCGTCCCAAGGATCTTGTCGATCTAGGTTATATTCGGGCGCTCAGATCATGAGCCTGTCCGTTTGAGCGGCGGCCGTAGGCCCGGCCCGAAACACGGGCCGGTTCCAAGCTGGTAAGGGACATGCCGTCCTGTTAACCTTCTGAAGGTTGGACCCCGCGATCAAAGACGCATTGGCTGGCCATCTCTCGCATCATGTGCATGACGTGGCGGCTGCGTATGTGTTTGGCAGCCACGCGCGCGGGGAGGCCCGCGCAACCAGCGACCTGGATATTGCAATTTTACTGCGCAATTCTCCGGAGCAGACACTGGCTGGTTTACGGCTCGACTTCGGTTTGGAACTCGAACAGGAAATCGGTCGCGCGATCGATCTTGTGATCCTCAACAGAGCTCCGACGGATCTTGTTCACCGCGTGCTTCGCGATGGCGTCCTCGTCGCAGATTTTGACCCTTCGGCCAGGATCCAGTTCGAGGTCAAGGCTCGCAACGAATATTTCGATCTGGCGATATATCGTGATCAATATCGTCGCCACCCGAGAATGTCGTCATGACGGATGCGCCCCTTTTGGCCAAAAAGCTGGCGTTTATCGAAACCTGCTTGCGAGAACTCCGAGATCTGGCCCGTCCCCAGGCTCTGCTGGAGGATCTCCGAGAGCTGCGCTTCGTCGAACATACTTTACAGATTGCGATTCAAGCCGCATTGGACGCCGCGTCGCACTTGGTCTCAGAGGGGCGACTCGGTGAACCGGAAAGCACCCGAGGGTTGTTTCACCTTCTGGCCCTACACGGTTATCTTGATCGTGACCTTTCGACGCGCCTCGGGCAGATGGCTGGATTTCGCAACATCCTCGTTCACGGCTATGCCGAGGTTGATCCGCTGGTCGTCAAGGATGTTGTTCTTAACCACCTGGGCGATCTTGACGCCTTCGTAGCCGCTGTTCGATCGCGGATTCCGTAACCGCGCCTACCGAACAGCCCGCGTCTACCCGAACTGCTTTTCGAGCTCGACCTGATTCTTCTTGCGCGCGCGTTCGATGAGAAACACGACGCCAATCGAGAGGTTGTAGAGCACGAAGATCGGGCCCGCGAGCAGCATCTGTGACACAACGTCGCCACCGGGGGTGAGGACGCCGCCCAGCAATGCGGCAAGCACGAGCGCGTACTTGTTGAACTTCCACATGGCAGGGGCAGAAACGATGCCGAGCCAGCCCAGCACCGACAGGACGACCGGCAGTTCAAACGCAACACCACAACCCAACATCATCAGGCTGATGAAGTCGGCCACGTCTTGAATGCGCAACATGTTCTCGATGTTCAGCGCCACGACGCCCTCTGGAAGATCAATCTTTCCAGCGAAGGTGACGAGAAACAAGGCGGCCGGTTTGACCAGCAAGAAATATCCGAACAACGAGCCGCCCGTGAAACATAGGCCGGTGGCACCGAGGAAGACCAGGGCCAGCCGCTTTTCTTTCTTGTAGAGACCCGGTGCTACGAATTTCCAGACTTCCCAAAAAATAAAGGGAGCGGCTGTCAGAATGCCAAAGACGATGGCCAGCTTGAAGTAGACCCAGAACGCCTCGGAGACGTCGATCTGCACAAACCGAATCGGTTGTTTGGATTCGGAAAGCGCCTCGCGGATGGGGCGACTCAAGATCTCGAAGATGCGATCCTGAAATACGAGGCCGGCAACGAGCGCGAGCACAAACGCAATGAACGCATTTCGCAGGCGGTACCGCAGTTCATTCAAGTGATCAAAGAGGGACATCTTTGAATCGTCGAGACCCGCTTCGGGTGACGCGTCTTCGTCCGGCTTCGCTTCGGTTGATTCTGTCTCGCTCACGGTGCGGGGTTCCTAACCAATTTTCTTGTCGGGGGAGGGCACGCTGCGACCGGGCGCACCGGGCAGAGGCAATCTCGAAGCGGCCGGCGGAGGCGGCGGTGGCGTTGGCGTTGGCCGTGGTTTGTGTTCCGCCGTGGCATCACCCTTCTTGGTGCCGACACCGATCTCGGTTCGCTCAATGGGCGAGCGTCCGAGGGTCGAGGCTGGAAAGCGTGCGAGCGGGTTGCTCTTGCTCTGCGGCGTTCCCACGGTACCGGTCGGAGGCGCGATGGGGCGGGACAGCGAAGGTGGCATTGAGGGCAATCCAGGGCGCTCGGCGGCTACCGTGGCGTCGGGCTCAACACGCTCCGCGAGCGCTGACGGCAACTCTTGGGCAATGGTTCGATCGCTGCTCGTAACCGCGCCGGCGACGGACTCGACCGCCTCATCGCCCTGCGGCTCGGTGGGTGAGCCAGCGTGAGCCTCTGGGTTTTCGCCGTCGGGGGTGGCATTGAGGCCTGCTGCGGCGTCTTTTTCAGCCTGAGCTGCCCGCTCTTCCTCTTCTTTTTGTCGGGTTTCCCACTCGGCTTTCCAAACATCCCGCCGCTTCAACTCTGCGGCAGGCAAGGTAACGGCGTCACGCAAGTCCTCGAAAGGCTTACGTAAATGCTCCTCGATCTGGATTTCACTCTTGATGTCGGAGGTCGCCTTGCGGAACTCGCGGATCATCTTGCCGAGTCCTGCGGCAAGTTCGGGCAACTTCTTGGGTCCCACAAAGAGGAGGGCCAAGAAGAGCACCATCATGATTTCGCTCCACCCGAGATTGAACGGCACTGCCTCCTATACATAACCTCAAACCGGCCGCGCATCCACCTGCTGGAGCAGTCACTTTGTCCAATCCGCAATCTCGAGGTCATCGAAACACAGAAAGTCCTCGGTGTTCGCGGTAACAAGGGTTAGCCGGTTGCCGCGAGCAATGGCTGCGATCTGGCCATCGACGAATGGAGGCGTTTTGCCCCGCGCTTCGAGTCGGGCTCTTTCCCTCCCGTGCGATTCGGCCGCAGCCTCGTCGTAAGGGAGGATGGGAAAAGACCGTCGCACCACATCGTGGAGGTACTCTTCCAGGGCACTCTTTCGCTTGCCCTCTAGAAGCCGGCCGCAACCATAAATTAACTCGTTCCAAACTGGG
>JAYUPZ010000237.1:0-8931 GCA_043759805.1 Myxococcales bacterium
GTCCCAATCATTGTCGACGCGGGCCCAACGATCAAATTCATCTCGCCGCTCGATGGTCAGTTCTACAAGGGACAAACGCTCGTCGAGATCGAGGTCACCGACATGGTATCGCCACCTGTGAGCGACGTGGAAGTCGCCATCGGTGACTACAAGCTAACGCTGGTCAAGGAAGGGAACGTCTACCGCGCCACGGTGCTGTTTGATGCACCTGTGTTTCAACCGGCACTCGAAGGTGCACAGTTGTTGACCGCCCGGGCCAAGAACGCAACCCAGAATACATCCGTTGCTGTGCGACGATTCACCGTGGACAACCTGGGGCCGAGCATAACCGCAACCATCCCGGGCCCGGGCGCCTTGATAGGTGGGATCGTCGAATTGTCGGCCACCGTCACTGATCCCGCGGGCCTGGATCCGGCTTCGGTCGTCGCCGTTGTTGCGCACGGTGATCAATCGTTCCAGGTCAAGATGAATCCACCTCTCGCCGGCGGCACCCCCAATCAATTCACGGGCGTGTTCGACGGCAACAAGATCCCTGACAACGTGATTTTTCCCGTCGTCTCGTTCCGCGCTTCCGACAAGCTGGGCAACGAATCCACGGTGGGATACCTCACGTCTTTTGACAACAACCCGCCGGTGTTAGAACTCGACCCTCCCGAGAGCTATCGCGAAGAAAGCGAGTTTAATGGCTTTCCTACCTGCTCATATCCCTTTGATCCGGTGGGCCCGGATGCTGTCGATGACGGCCAAAAGGTCGGACAAACCTTCAACGTTCGCGTTCGTGTCGAGGATCAGGGAAACCGGATCGTATCGGGCGATGCGAAATTCGTCCCCATCGCGGGGACAGCGAGCGTCGATCTGCTTGTGTACGACAAACCCGACCGGGCCCTGGTGGTGGATACCGATTCTGACCACCTTGATGCCACGGGTCAACCGACCATCAATCCCATCACCAATCTTCCACGGGTGCGCCCAACGTGTGACGCTTTGAATCCGCTGTTGCGTCCAAGCACACGACCCGCCAGCGACGACGAAGTTTTGCAGCTTGCTTTGACGGTGATGGATCCGAGGGGAGATGCTGACTACACGGGCCAGGGTCCTGACAACGGCGGAATCGGGTGTTCGTACCGTGCCGGCGTCACAACGCTGCCCCCAACCGCGTGTGCACCGACCACCAACTATTACAAGGGCTTTATGAGCTTCTTCAGCGGCCCGAACGGGGAGAACTTGACGCTCGAGCGGCACGCCCACACGATGACCGAGTACATGTCGTATACGGTTGGGAAACAGGGGTCGATCTGGACGGTGGGTCCGATCAATCCGGCGAGTGAGTGTGCCGGGCGGCAGATCGACGCGCTGGGTGCCAATCTCAAAGATGGCTGGCTATGTTTGGCAGCCGTTGCACAGGACAAGCTTGGTAAAAAGCAGGTCTCAAAGCCGATACGCGTGTGTGTCGATCACGACAACAAGGGCAACGAATGCCCGCATATCAACATCGTTCGGGCCAAAAAAACCACGCCTATCGAAATTGAAACAGCGGTTGCTCACGGTTTCAAGACGGGCGACGAGGTCTACGTTCAAGAAGTGCCGAATCAGATTCGGGCCAACGGTGCTCACGTCGTGACGGAGAAGGGCCCAACGACCTTTACGCTCTCGGGTACTTTCTCTTACCCGCTCATGCCTGAGGGAAATTCGGGTCTGGTCGTTCGCAAGAATGTTTTGCCGGATTGCGTGGGCGTTCAAACAGCCAAGGGCCAAAAGCCCGTGGTTGATCATGCCGGTGTATGTGAACCATGGCGCGTCTATGGTGAGCCAGAAATTCGCCGCAAGCTCTAGCGCCTAGCGCTGCGCTACCCGTTGGCCGCGGCTACCAGATGTGGCCTGAAAAACCCCGTGCGGGCATTGCCGTTCGGCGAGCTTCGGTGCGGCCGTACCACGCCGTCTGACTGCGTGGGACTGCTTCGATCTCGAAGGGAACGAAGAGCACCTTCACGAAGCGGTTGCGGCCGATGCGTTCGTAACCAAACAGGCCGAGCACGACTTCCCACATCGTGTCGCCCTTGCGCTTGGCAGCGGACTCCCAGAGCGGGAATAACATCGCTCGATACGTTCCCTCCTCCGTACCACGGCCACGGCGATAGTAGAACGATGGGAACACGAATGTCGACACATAGGAGGGCCGCTCGAAGCGCCCGTAGAAGGGGATGAAGAGCGAGGTGCGATGTTTCTCTTTTTTAAAGTCCCAGTAGAGCGGGAAAAGGACCGTGGTGGATTCCTTGGGATCGGCGCGTCGGTAAAAGAGCGGCGCAATCGAATAGGTGGTGTCGTCGGCAATGCGGTGGTAGCGCAAAAACAGCGGCAACAACGCCGTGGTGCGGCTCTCGTGGTAGCTGTGGTGATCGAAGAAAAGCGGGAATACGACGGTCGATGCCGATGCGATTCCGCGGTGTCGCCAGAAGACTGCAAGCCACGAAGAAAGCGACTTCTCCGGTGTCGAGCGTGAGAAGTGAAGAAGAGGCAGCAGGAAACGCGTTTTGGTCTCCGTTTCGCGGTTCTCGTGGGAGAACCACAGCGGAAACACGGTTGTGAAACGGCTCTGGGTGCTGACGCGATGTACAACCGGCGGGACGTACCACCAGTTGCTGGTTTGCGTATGCCCTTTGCCGAAGATCGGGGTGTAAAGCGTGCTCTCGCCACGGCCATAGCCCCGATAGAAAAACGGCAGCAACGCGTACGTGCCCGAATCTTTTGCGGCGTCGCGTGAATACCAGAGAAGCGGAACAAGCCCCGCGGCGGTTTCGCTCTTCTCACGACGCCAGAAGAACGGACCCACGACGGTCGTGTTGGTCTTTTGTTCGGTGTTGGCGAAGTGCCAGTAAAGCGGAAACAAAACCTGATGGCTCTCTTGCTTCTCGTGTCCCGAATACCAGAGCGGGAAGAGCACGGTCCGATGCCCGTCGGGTCGCGTGCTACGATAGAACAGCAACGCCGCCCAGGTCTTTGAGGTTTTCTCGCGGAAATCCCGTCGATGGTAAAAAAGCGGCGTCAGCAACAGGGAACGCTGCTGATTGCGTGTGTACAGATAGGCCGGTATGAGGCCCGTCGACATTCCCTTGTCGGTGGTGCGACTCCACCAGGGTCCAACCTGCAAGGTGCGCGTCTTCGGAGAGGACGATTTCCAAAACAACGGAAAGAAGGTGTCGAGCTTGTAGCCATCGCGCGTGCGGCGTCGGAAATAAGTGGGGGCAATCCAGGTCCCCTCGTCCGTCGGTGTTTCATAGCGACCGAAAATGGGCAGCAGATACCGGGCTTTTAGATCCGGCGCATCCACCGCAATGTAAGGGCCGAACATGCGGGTGCGTTGTGCAAGTTTGCGCTGGTACACATCCAGCCACAAAAGCGGGATGACCGACGCCGAAACGGTGCGGTCGCGATACCAGAAGTACGGCAATACGAATCCGACCTGGCGCTTCGCGGTTTTTGACCAGGCCGCGACGGGTGATGCGAATACCGTTGCCGCCGCGGCTTTCTTGTAGTGAAAGAACGGCAGCAGCGTGACGGCGGTATCTGTCTCGCCGTTGTCGTTTTGCGCCTTACTGTAGTGAAAGATCGGGAAGAAGGCATGCACCGACTGCCAGGGCGTCTTGCTGTGAAAGTAGTTCAGGACAACGGTGGTACGGCGTTGTTCCTTGTGGTTCGCGAAATGCCAAAACAGGGGCGCCACAACCACGTGACTCGTTTGCTTTCGGTCGTTTCGTCCCACAAAAACCAGGGGGAATAGCCCTGCAGAATATCCATCGGGATTTTTCCGATAGAATCCGGGTGGCACGACCGTGGTGGTCTCGCCCGTGCGGAAATCACGGAATCTCCAGAAGAATGGGAACTGGACCTTGTAACTGCTCCGGCGATCTTGCCCTTGAAAATAAAGCAGCGGAAAGACGCCAGCCATGCGCTCGGTTTCGGCGCCCGTCGCATCGCGCGTTTTCGTTTGAAAAAAGAGCGGCAGCGCAACCGTCGAACTTGAGCGGGCATCCGAGAACTGCCAGAAAAGCGGAAAGACAACCGCGTGTTTTCTATCTCGGTTGCGTCCCCAGAATACGAGCGGACTCAGGCCAGCGCCATATCCGTTGGCGCCGCGATTGGTATAGAAAAACCAGACCGGAAACACACCGGCCGCCGTGGAGCTAAAGTTGGGATTTTTACGGCGGGCGTAGAACGGAAAAAGAACCGTCGCGGTCGCCTTCTGCCGCACGTCGTTGAAATGCCAGAAGAGCGGGATGACGGTGGTCGTGCTGCCGGCTGGATCAGTGGAACGAACAAAGGGTCCCACGACTGTCGTATCGGTACGGCGCTCGTGGTTGCGGTAGCGCCAGTACAGACCCAACACCATCTCGAGACTGGTCTGCGGGTTCCGGTGGAACAACATCGGCGGCAACCAAAACGAGATGTTCCGGACACGCGCATCGTCGTCTCGCGTGCCCGTGCCAATCAAGGTCAACCAGCTGGCTTGTTTGCCTGCGTTTTTTGTCCGCGAGAAATACAGTGGAACGAGGAGGCTAAAGTCAGACGGGTCTTTCGTGTTCTTTCCCGCGTAGTAAATCGGAAACAAGGTCGTGAACGACCAGTCGGGTCTGCGCAGGTGGAGGTACGGAACGGCGACGGTGGTGCTGCTCTCCTTCGATCGGAAGCTCCACAAAAGCGGAAACAACACATCGTAGGAATCGTTTGTCGGCGTACGGCCGTACCAGTAAAGCCAGCCGACGCTGCCGCGCATCGCGCGAACCTGGCGCGAGTGATAACCGAGCCACGTGGCCAGAAATTCGCCCTTGGCATCTTTCTGTTGATACGAAAGCGGCACCACCAAGAGGTGCTTTGAGTCCTGGTTGCGCCAGTAGAAGTTCAGCGGCGCGACCCAGGTAAAGGCCGACTTGCGCGAGCGGGTCGAAACGACGAGCGGCGAAATATCCCAGGCCGTGTTGCGTTTGCGATCGCGCGACCACGCGTGCAGAAAGAGGTTAAAACCCCAGGCCTTGTGGTTGTCGGGATCGTCTATTTTGAACGAGCCAAGCAACGGCGCTGCCCACCCAAAGCGGGTCGAGCGGTAGATGATGGGCCAAACGCCCCAGCTGGATGCGCCGGGTTCACGCGACCAGGAGATGGGCAACCCGGCAAAGATGACCGTGACGGTCTTTTGCTTGATGCGGTCTTCAAATCGGAAATAGAAGGGCGCAACGACCTGGGAATGATCGTTGGCGCTCCAGAAGTGCCAGTAGAAAGGCGCCACCACCCGGTATCCAGGTGTGCCCGTGCGTGAAAAGTAAAACGGAATGAAGGCGGTGCGCGGTCCTTCTTTGCGAAACAAAAGAATGTTGGTTGCACGCTCGAAGGCGCGACACTGACCGTTGTCGCAAATGGTGCCCTCCGGACAGCCTTCATCGCTCGTGCAGGCGAGCGGTTCAACGGGCGGTTTGGCGGGCGTCTGTGTCGGCGCACTTTCCGTTGACTGCGCTTGCTTTACATCAACCGTCTTACGGCGCGCGCGAAAGGGATCGAGCAGCGGTCGGCTCAATACGGGTGGCGCGATCAGAATATCCGCGTCCGTGCGCACGTCGTTCACGCGCGTACCCGATGCGGGCATGATCGCCGCGGAGAGGATTGCGGCATGGAGGAAGACGGTGGCTATCACGGATGGTTCACTGCGGCGGCAGCATCTTCCACTCGCCGTTTTCCTTCACGAAGCCGACTTCGCCTTCGTCAGACTCTTTGCCCTTTTGGCGCAGGACGGTAAGCGTGGCCCCCGTGCCTTTTTGGCTTTCGTTTTTGATCGTGAATGCAGTGCCCGCGAGCTCCTCTTGCATCTTTTTCATCGCATCGACGCCCTGACCCATCTGGTTCGCGAGAAAGCCCTGGTACATCAGGGCGTAGCAATCGATGACCTGCTCCATGTTCCCTTTTTCAAGCGCCTTCTTCCAGCGATCGAAAGTTTTGCGCGGTGTCGAGAACTCGGCGCGCGGCTTCGGCAGCTCGAAGGTGATTGAGCGAATCTTATCCTTCGGCACCTTGACCGTCGTCTCGCCGGTTTGAATCGAGTAGATGCCGTCGTAGTAATGCAGGACTGTTCCGGCAATCTTGGTTTTATCAACAAGTTCAATGACTTCGGCGTGGGCGGTCGGGATGGCCAGACAAAACACGCCACCAGCCAGAACAAGTTTCAGGGCTCGAAAAAAACTGCGGTTGTATGGGTACACGGGACTCCTCGGCATAGGGGGGGTGATCCTTTGACGGGCGAGTGTGGGGCCCCAATTCAACATGCGCGCAAGCTATGCCGGCAAGCGCCCCGAGTCAACGCGTTCCGGGGCTCTAGAAGTCGCCTCCGCCCCTTTCGATTCGCCCATTTGCTACAACTTATAGACCCGATGGAAGTTGCCCTCGTTTACCCGCCGACGTGCGACCCCACCGCGCCCTATCTGGCTATCCCCACGCTGACGGGTTGGCTGCGATCCCACGGGGTCAGCGTCCTACCTATTGATGCCAATCTGGAGGGTTGGGAGTCCCTGCTGACCCGCAAGTCGGTCAAGGCGTTGGCCCAGCGGATCGATGCCCGGATTGCTGTCCTTGAAGACCGGCCGGGTTTATCCCACGTGGAACAGCTGGACTACGCGGCGCTGTGGAAGGGTCGAGCGGATCTGGATGAAGCATTGGGTATTGAAGATGCGCTGGCGGTCATCCGTGACAAGACCCAGTTCTTCGATCCGGAGCGCTACGATGCGGCGGTCGAGACGGTGGGTGCGGCCCAGCGGTTGATAGCGGCCGCCCATGCGCCCATGTCGCTCGACTTTGTCGCGTATCGAACCCCGTTTTCATTGATGACGGCCGACGAGATCGCGCTTGATGCAGAAGTCGAGCGCAATCCCTTTGCGGCCTATTTTACCGGGCTTGCCGATGATCTTGCCAAGCGTGGCGTGGGCCTGGTTGGCATCTCGGTGGCGTTCCCGGGACAAATTCAGCCGGCGTATTCACTGGCGTTTGCGCTGCGCAAGCGGATGCCGAATCTACACATCACGGTTGGCGGTCCGGCGTTGACCCAAATGTTCATGCAGCTTGCCGAGGACGCGATTCCGCGCGCGCTCGGTCCCTTTTCAAGCGCGGTCATCTTTGAAGGCGAGCTTGCACTGTTGGAGCTTGTTCAGGCGTTGGAGCGCGGGGAGACTCCGACGGGCCTCATTCGTGGTCGTACGGTTGAGGATATGTCGATCCTTCCGGCGCCTGACTTTGACGGTTTGCCGCTGGATCGCTACTTCGCACCTGATATTGTGCTGCCCTACGATCCTTCGCGCGGTTGCTACTGGGGTGTCTGTACCTTTTGCCACTATGGCCTCGCTGAAGTTGGCACGGCCCGTTACCGCGAGCGTCCGGTTGAAACGGTGCTGGATCACCTACAAACCCTGCAAAAAAAGCACGGCACGCGCGTTTTCTATTTTTCGCAGGATGTGTTTTCTCCGCGCATCGCCACCAACATTGCCCGCGGCATCATCGCCCGCGGGATGACGTTGCGCTGGGGCAGCGACATGCGTCCGGAACGATCGCTCACGCCTGCCCGTTGTGCGGAGCTGGTTGCGGGGGGCGCGCTGTCGGCGGCGCTTGGCGTCGAGTCAGCGGCGCCGCGTGTTTTGAAAATGATCGACAAGGGCATCCCGGTTGAGGATGTGCAAAACGCGATCCGCAATCTGTCACACGCCGGTGTTGCGGTTGAGGCAATGTGTTTCTCGGACTTCCCAACCGAAACCTACCGCGAGGCGATGCAGACGGTGCGCTTTGTTGAAACCCTGGTGGGTGATGTGGCGCTGTTTATTCTTGGGCAATTCGATCTGACCCACGGCTCGCTGATTGCACAGCGGCCGGGTGACTTTGGCATCAAGGAAACCTGGGGCGTGCAGGGCGACGAGTTCAAGACGGGATTGTTCTTTCAAGAAAAGCGTCGGTCGAAGAAACCCGAGGAAGACGCACGGCTTGAAAAGGCGCTGTCGGCGTTGTCAGGGTTATACCGGCTGCGGCGGTATCCCTGGGCGGGGGCGCTTTCAACGGCGCACACGATGTTGTGGTACGAAAGGTACGGCAAGGACGCGTTTGTGGGCGAGCACCTGGCGCGCAATCGTCCGGCGCGAAAGCCGAGCGCGTTGCCAGCGCGACCGCGGTTTAATCTGGCGCGGGTTCAAGCGACGAGTGCCGCAAACGAGGCGGAGATCTGGCAAACGATGGTGGTCGAGCGCAGGCGTGTGGGTCGGGTGGACTACCAGGTGCTGGCAGATGGGTATGCGATGGTCAAGGCGGTGACTCGCAAGCCGAAGGCTGTGGCGGCCGGGACAGTGCGGTCTAGCGGGCGTCGGCAGTCGAACGCGGTGAACTCGACCAAGGGGTAGGGGAATTCCTGAGCAGTTCCGTTGGGTTGTCCGGTTTATTCGGACGGGGCTTAGATGGGTTAATACGACGGGGCTTTTTGGTCTTGCAATAGCCTTGGTCCGGCTTTACGGTGCCCGCCATGTTTGCTTATCCCCGGGTTCTGGGTCGTTATTGGGTTGTTTCATTGGTGCTGCTTTCGGCGTGCGGCGACGTGCCCGTCGATGGCGTTGAGGTCGAGTCCAAGTCCTCGGCGTTGCTGACCGACCCCGCGCTGGTCAAACCGGTGTTGGAATGCGTAACACAAGAAGATGCGACGCATTTCACGGCGTACTTCGGTTACAGCAACACGTCGACGGATAGCGTTTCGGTTCCTGTGGGCGCCAGCAACCGTTTCACACCTTTGCCGCAAGACCGATCACAGCCGACGCTTTTCATTCCGGGGCGGCAGCGCTCCGTGTATTCGGTGCAGTTCAATGGCAGCAACCTCGTGTGGAAGCTGGGGCCGCGGACGTCGACGGCGTCAAGCAATTCGGC
>JAYUPZ010000238.1:0-4272 GCA_043759805.1 Myxococcales bacterium
CCCGACGCCTCGTCGAGGTGGTGCTCGTGTAGCACACGGCGGGTTTGGGCGGCAAAGTCCATTGCGTGTGTTGCAATTAAAGCGGCTTGCCGCACAGGTAACATTTGGGCTGCGGCGGCGGGATCGCAATGGCTGGCGGTTGAATGAGCGGTGCTGGTGGCGTGTTTTTGTCGTTGTGTAACATCATGTCGAGCGCGCGTGGGACATTCTTGCCCTCGATCATCACGTCCATCGAAAAGTTTACGAACTCGGCCTTGCCCTTTGTCTTGCTGCTGGCCACTCCACCGGCGCTGCCCGGCTCGTCACCGCTGCTCATTTTGAAGTTTGAGTCCTTGAGACAGACTGGATTGCCATCGCATTTTACTTTCTTGCTCCCCTTGGCCGTATCGCTCGACTGCGCGATGTTTGGATAGGGGATTGGGATCGGTCCCGCAGGCGAGGGTGTCTTGCAGACATCGGGAAAAGCAATCGTCACACCACTGCTGCCCTGGTGGACCACGCTCATCATGTTGACACCAATCGTTACGGGCACAATTCAGTTTTCTTGCCCGGGAATTTGTATGGGGATGACGTTATCCGGCAAGGGAGGGGCTGGATGACGGGGGGCATTTTCACAGGTCACCACGATGTCGGTAAGTGCATGCAAACCGGAGTACATCGGCATGTTGGCTCGCCACAATAGCAACAGCTGACCGGCAAATCCGTCAACGATCACGGTGTCGAGTTTGGTAGAAATCAGATGATCTCGGTGGGGACGTTGTACAAGTTTGATGGTCGGCGGCACGATACCGGGCAACCGAAATCCCTGCTGCGACGCCAACCCGGCCACATTGCGAATAAAAACTTCTTCATCTCCTGCCAAATAGCCGGGGGCGACCAGGCCCTCTGATGCACCATTGAAGTAGTCTTCCGAGAAGTCCACCGGCAACAGTGGTTTCCGCGATTCGGTCCACGCAGCGTCGTAGGTTCCGCCGAGGGATCGTCGGGGTTGCCAGTCGGAATTCGTAAACCCCAGGTTTACAGGGTTGCTGTAGCCTCCAAATTCCGTGAGCCTTGCGAGCGGATCCTCGATGAGCGGAAGCAGTAAATCCTCCGCGTATACGGATTTAGGCGCGCGAAAGCCACACCCGATAGGGTTGCGTGATTCGTAACCGTGGTTCTTGGGATCGGGGTGGGTGGTGTCCCATCCACCAAAACTGAATTGGTATGACAGCGGTACTGGACGCGCCGGTAGTGCCGTGCTTGCGATGATGTTGCCCGCAGAACGGGTCCATTTACGGGGTCCAACCACGCGTATAACTTTGCCGAGGCCGCCGACCTTGACGGCAACATCAAATTCCCGCGGACCCCCACCGGGTGGTTGTGCCAACCCGACTACTGCAACATCCGTGGCACGTTTGGTGTAAGCCACCTCGGGCTCAAACTTGTAACCGGATACCGCCGGATCATCTTCCCATGGTTCGCCAGCGGCGCTGACCGGACGTTGGGTCTCGGCGAGGGTCAGACCGCCCTCCGGCGCAATGTGATAGGTTGCCTTGACGATACCGCCAACGACAGTATGGCCGACGCCGTTGGTGGCCCACATCGGTGCAAATGCGAATGGCGTTTGGTTGTCGATGGTGGGGTGGGCCATGGCGTCGACTCAGTTGAGATTGATAATCCCGCCCTTGATTCGATTGGTGCTTTTTCCTCGCGAGATCAGATGATCGCCCTTGATCTCGATCTTGCCATCCTTGCGCAATACGAGAGTACTCCGTCCACAACGGAGGATGATTTCGTGGTTGGCCTCGAGCACCAGCCGTTGACCATCGATCAATACGTCTTTGGCCTGGCTGGCATCGACCCGCACGGCGCCTTCGCGTGCGGCGGGTCGCAATTGTTTGTGTACGAAGCCCGTGATGATGGGCAAGGTCGGGTCACCGTTCTCAAATATCAACACCACCCGAGCTCCGATCCAATCGGACTGTCCTGACTGAACAGGCGCAGGTGCATCCATTGTGGAGCGCGCCGTGATTGCGGTGGCAGGGTTGCCCGGAAAATCGACCAACGGCAATCCGTCGTCATCGAACCCCGTTAGCGTACCCACGATCGGGCTATCAAATCGATTCGATACCGAACGTACTGGAGACAATTTTTTCTGCGACGGTCGGCTGGCCATTTGAATTCCTAGTTCTCTGAAATCTTGCTGCCCTTGAGCACAATGTCCTGCGAAGCCTTGACGTTGATCTTCCCAGATCCCTTGAGATCAATGTTCTTCCCGCTAATCACAATGTCACCGTTCTTTTTCATCGAGATGCTGGCGCTGCCCACCTTGAGCGTGATTTCTTCGCCCGCCTTGATGGTTAGCTTTTTGCCTACGTCAATGGTGGCTTCCTTGCCAATCGTGTGGGTCGAGTTGTCTCCGACCTTGATGATTTCGTTCTTGCCAACAGTGATGGACTGGTTCTTTCCGGCCGAAACGCTGCGATCCTTTTCAACAGACGTGGTCTGATTCCCCTTGATCGTATTGTTTTCGTCCTTCGTAACCGACTTTTGGCGAAGGCCCTTGATGGTGATCGTTTCGTTCTTTGAAACCGTCTCCGTGCGATCGCCACCGATGGTAATGGTTTCGTTCATTTTAACGTTTTCGGTGCGATCACGCCCGATCTTCGTGGTCTCGTCGCGTTTCACGTCTTTCAATCGGTCGTTGCCAATGACGCGTGATTCGTCGTTCTTGACGAGAATAGTCTTGTCCTTCTCCGCCTGGAAGAACATCTCTTCGTCGCCCTTTTTGTCCTCGAAACGTATCTCGTTAAAGTTGTCCGGGTTGCCACCCTTGGAACTGCGCGACTTGATGCCCGATTGGGTCTTGTTGTCGGGCAGCGCGTAGGGAGGCTTGTTGTCGTTGTTGTAGACGCGCCCCGTGATGATCGGTTGATCCGGATCACCTTCCAGGAAACCCACAATCACCTCCTGGCCAATGCGGGGAATGTGCATCGAGCCAAAGCCACTGCCTGCCCAGGCCTGCGAAACCCGAACCCAGCAGCTCGACTTTTCGTCTTTTTTGCCGTCGCGATCCCAGTGAAACTGAACCTTGATTCGGCCATATTCGTCGGTCCAGATTTCCTCACCCGACGGTCCAACGACGGTGGCAGTTTGCGCGGGGACCGCGGGAATGCGGGTGGTCCGTGGGCTGCGATAGGTCACCGTTTCGGGAATGGCGGCGAATCCAAACCGGAAGGGTTCATCCGTATCACCGCCACCCGATTCGTGTGGATCGAGCTGCAGGTTGTAATCGGCCGCGGTGATAAGCCACGTCTTGGCTATCGATGCAGCAGGATGCTGTGTCAGTTTGAAAAGGTTGCCACAACCCAGTCCAATGGCGTTGCCGCCACCTGAAAGAATTTCGTGTGACGCCTGTGCTTCCTCCAGCCGGGTTCGCGCATATTCCTGACCGACCTTGGACGCGACGTATTGGCCTGGATAGTCGTACAATTCCATGTCGGCGTGGGCCTGCTTTGCAGGGCTGGCCGACGCCGTCAGCAAATTGGATTTGGGCTTCTTGAAATCATAATCGTTCAGTGCCGTTTTACCCGAGACCATACGTTGTTCCCGACGGACCGAATCGATGTGGTCACGTTCCCGAAAGTTGTTCTCGAGCGGGGGAAAGAACGGTACCTCGCCGTAGCCCTTGACGGTGTCGTGTCCGCTGCGCGAGTCGGCCATGACAAGAACGTGCTTGTTTCCCTTGTGCTCGAAGAAGTAGTAAATGCCTTCTTGTTCCATCAAGCGTGATACGAAATTGAAATCGCTCTCCCGGTATTGAACGACGAAGTCCAGCAAAGCGTATCGCTCGTTGGCCAGATCTTCACGGAAATCCGAAAAACCCGCGTCCCGAAACACCTGTTTGATGATTTCCGGAATCTTCATTGACTGAAAGATTCGACTGTTCGAGGTCATGGTGAGTACGGACAGCCACGGCAGAAGGACTGCGTCGTAGTGGTAGAACCCACCGATCATTCCTTGCAAAGACATGTGGGCGCACAGACCATTGAACTCCCGAATGCTGGCGTCTGGTTTTTCCAGAGACACCGTCATCGGTTGTCCCATCGCCTTGTTGAAATCGAGATCAGGATCTTCACTCAATATCGAAACGTGGTACTCGAAGGGTCTTCCAAGGTATTCGTTCCCGGAAAATTGAAATAGCACCGCAGCATCGCCGAAGGGTGTCTTGATCTTGAATTTTCGGTCGGATTTCATGGTCGCTGTTCGGCTCGCTATGATCGGGACAGG
>JAYUPZ010000239.1:0-1936 GCA_043759805.1 Myxococcales bacterium
AAGGTGGGTACCAAGGCGATTGCTCCGGATCTCGGACCCGTTATTCAGGGGCAGATCGTCCGCTGGGTAATCCCACCCCAGGTGTTTACCGGCGGCCCAATCTATCTCGGTGTCTTCACGACCAACAGTGACGGCGTTAACTACTGGAACAGCCGCAGCAACAAACCGCCCGTGTTGCGTATCGAATAGAACGAATTCGTGCCAAGGTTCAGCCCATGAACCTGACCTTGATGCTTGCCAGTTTGATGTTGCTCGGGGAGCCGAACACCATCGAGACAGTCGCTTGCCTTGGCTTTGACAATTGCAAGCGCATCAGCAACGGAACCGTCGAGGTTGTCGTCACGACGGATGTCGGTCCCCGCATCGCACGCTACGCGATCGTCGGTGGCCCCAATGCCTTCGCCGAGTTTCGAAAGCAAGGTGCCGCACCGATCGAACCTGGTCGATTCAGCCTCTACGGTGGTCACCGATTGTGGGCAGGTCCCGAAGACACGGCGCGCACGTACCACCCTGACAATACTCCTGTGCGATGGTCTCAACCCACGTCCCATCAACTCAAACTCGTCGCGCCCGTTGAATCCACAACCGGCCTGCAAAAGACGATCACCATCACCCTCGCGGCGACTGGAACCCGTGTCACGGTTGACCATCAGATCACAAACCGCAGCAAACGCACCGTAACCATCACCGTTTGGCCGATTACCGTCGTGCCCGCCAACGGAACCGCGTTGATTCCCAACGAGCCCAAAACCAGTCACGCAGAAAGCCGACTGCCCGTGCGCAACATTGCGCTTTGGGGATATGCGGACATGGGTGACGGACGAGCCACCTGGGGCAAACGTTTTCTGCGTGTCACCCCGCTTGGAATCAAAACGCCCTTTAAGCTCGGTGTCGAGAATTTGGAGGGATGGGTCGCGCATCGGCAACCTTCACTTGTCTTCGTCAAACACTTTCGCCACGAAAAGGGCCGCCTCTACCCCGATCGCAACAGCAACTTCGAGGTGTTCACCAACGGCGATTTCATGGAGCTTGAGTCGCTGAGTCCGTTGCAAAAGCTGGCACCCGGGCAAAGCGCATCACATCAAGAGCAGTGGCAACTCTTCGACAAGCTGGAGCTGCCCGCGGACGATGAGGGCATTGAACGCACGCTGCGGCCCCTATTGTAGGTCCTATTGGTGCCAATCGAATCACCCGATGTACCCAGCTGACCGGTTTCTCCTAGCGTAGAGCGATCCGCGAGCGATATCTTGTGAATATGAAGTTTGGTAACACCCTGCTGTCCCTGGGATGCGCTTTCGCCTTGCTCACTGCTTCAATCGGCGGATGTTCCTCCGGGTCGGGTGGCACCAACAACGGAGCGAGCGGCGGCACGCAAGGTGGAGCTGGAGGTGGCACCGACACTTCTGGGGGCACGGGCGGTGCCGAACCGACGCCAGAGGGAGGAACCGCCGGACAACAATCCACCGGCGGCAACGGTGGGACGAATGCCACGACCGGTACGGGTACGGGCGGTGGCACAGCGGCTACCGGCGGCACGGCAGGCAAGGCCGGTGGTACGAATGGCGCCCTCACAGGTGGCACAAAGGGCGGTGGAACCGGTGGCGTGGTGTCGGCCTGTGGTCACCCGATTTGCGATGACTTCGAGGCTTATCCCACCGGCAAGCAGCCAGGGTTGCCCTGGCAACAAAAGGCGCAGGGGACTGCCCCGGTCAACGTCGACAGTGGCAAGGCGTATTCCGGAACCAAGTCGGTCAAGATTTCAATCCCTGCGGGCGACGGCGCGGACGGCACGTTCTCGCAATCGCTGACTGCGCTGCAACCCGCAACCGACGTGTGGTCGCGCATGATGGTCTTTCTGGACGGCACGCCGGCGGGAAGCGCATTGCACTGGACCTGGATGCAGGCCGTTGGTTCGCTCTCGGTAAAAACGGGAGGC
>JAYUPZ010000240.1:0-8892 GCA_043759805.1 Myxococcales bacterium
GCGTACGGCGCTTGCGCCTGGTTCGACGCGCGAACTTCCGCTTTAATCATGACCGTACCGAAAGAGATCCGAACGTGAGCCTGACTGCAATCGTGACCCATCCGGGCGGTGCCCACAAAGACGACTTTTTGGCCGTTTGTGTGCTGATGGCCAAATCCGGCGCGCCTGTTGTCCGGCGGGATCCGACGCCACACGAATTGAATGATCCGCAGGTGGCGATCGTCGATGTGGGAGGGGAGCACGCTGCAGAGCGCATGAACTTCGATCACCACCATTTCCCGCGCGAACACCCGCCAACCTGTTCAATAAGCCTCGTTTTGCAGCACTACGGGCTTTACGAGGACGCGCTATTGTTTTGCCCGTGGTTGGAGCCGGCCGAATGGTTCGATTCGCGTGGCCCAAATCACACCGCCAAATGGCTCGGTATAGACCGCGACTCGCTCGCCAAATTGAATTCACCCATCGACATCACGCTCTTGCGGCGCTTCGCCGCTTGCACCTCGCTTGAGGCCGGGAATCCACTTTATGAGGTGATGCGCTTTATCGGCGAAGACATGGTGTCGTACCTTGAAAATGTACGGCAACAGATCAACTTCATGAATGAACACGCCTCGATTTGGAGCCTGGATGTACCCGGCGGCGTTATCGAGGTGGTGTATTTGCCGCGCACGGAGATCCCCGTGGACGAGCCCTCCAATGCGGTCGCCGCTTACATTCGCGCGGCGAAACTTGAGAAGCGCATCGTCGCCATGGTGTATCCCGACCGGAGGGGAAACGGCTTTGGCATTGGCCGTTACGAAGACCATCCCTCGCTCGACTTTTGCCGTGTGCAGGACGAGCCCGACGTGCATTTCGCCCACAAAAGTGGCTTCATGTGCAAAACTTCCGCGACCGAGCCCGACCGATTGAGGGCACTGATCCAGGCGGCTTGCCGCCTTTCAAAACAACAATAAGGAGAGACGATGATGATCCGCCGTATGTTTGTGGTCCTGGGATGCCTGATGGCGTTTGGGGCCGGGGGCGCAGTCGCTGCCGCCAAGAAGCCCGCCGCAGAAAAACCAAATACTTTGACCAAAGCCGAGAAGAAGGCGGGTTGGAAGTTGTTGTTTGACGGCAAGACCACCAAGGGTTGGGTTGGATACAAGTCACCTGCCATTCCGGAAAGCTGGAAGGTCATCAAGGGTGTTTTGACCCTCGACGGTAAAGGTGGCGACATCATGACCGAGGCCGAGTACCAGGATTTCGAGCTGGTGTTGGATTGGAAGATTGCCCCCGGTGGCAACAGCGGTTTGATGTATCGCGTGGCTCAAACAGATGAGGCCCCTTATATGTCGGGTCCTGAATACCAGCTGCTCGATGACGCCAAACATCCCGACGCGACCGCCGGAATAGACGGCAATCACCGTGCAGGCGCTTTGTATGACGTTTACCCGCCGGCAAAATCTGTGGTGAAGTCTTCTGACGAGTGGAATCGCACACGTCTCGTTGTCAACGGCAACCACGTTGAACACTGGCTCAACGGCGAGAAAGTTGTCGAGGCCGAACTTGGCAGCGCCGACTGGGTTGCCCGTGTTGCCGCGAGCAAGTGGAAGAAGGCCGAGAAATACGGAAAGATGCCGAAGGGACACATCGACCTGCAAGATCACGGCGACAAGATCGAGCTTCGCAGCATCAAGATCCTTGAGCTGAAAGCCGCGAAGTAATTCGCGCCGCGGTGTTGGCGCGCGGCCTACTTCAACAAGGAGAGGCCGCCGCTGACGCCGGTGACACCGACTGTGTTCACGTCTGTCAGGCCCATGTACTGGCAGGTTTACGCCCGCAGTGAAGAACATTTATCCACAGGTCGCGGCTGCATTTTTTAGACGATCGTGTCCGACGGCTGTTGTAGTCTCACTGGCTCATGTCATCGCCGCTGACCTTTCAAGAATGGTTCCGAACACAGCATCCACAAATTCCTCTACAAGGCGCGCAAGCGATCATCAACCTAGCGGAGGGCGGTGCAACGGTTCCGTTTATTGCGCGTTATCGCAAGGAACAAACGGGCAACCTCGACGAGGTCGCCGTGCGACAGGTGTTGGAGACCAACGAACGGTGGGATGCGTTGACGAAACGTCAGGCGTTCATCGTTGAAGAGATCACCCGTCAGGGAAAAAATACCCCGGAACTCGAAGCGCGGGTTCGCTCGACCTTCGATGAAACGGCGCTTGAAGATCTGTATTTACCCTACAAACAAAAGCGCAAGACCAAGGCGCAAACCGCCCGTGAGGCTGGTCTTGAACCGTTGACCGACTGGTTTTGGGCGCGGGGACACGGCAAGGCAGCCGAACCGGACCTGACCCCCGAAGCTTTTGCCGCGACCTTTGTCGATGCAGAAAAAGGTGTTGCCGATGCGCAGGCAGCGCTTGCGGGAGCGAGTGAGATCGTGATCGAACGTTTGTCTGAATCGACCGCGTTGCGACAAACGGTTCGCGAGTCCTTCATGGAAAAAGGTTGTTGCCGAACGAAAAAGTCGGACAAGGCCAAGACGCCAAGTCGCTTCGAGAATTACTTCGACTATCAAGAATCCGTCAGGGAGTTGCTCAGGCCGCAAAGTTCGCATCGTTATCTGGCAATGCGCCGCGGATGGATGGAAGAAGAGCTTTCACTTTCCCTCGGTGGCCGTCTTGAAGAAGATTCGAAAGACGATCCTTTGTTAGACGGGCTGCTGGTAGAGTTTGAAAAAGCCGCGTGTCCTGAAGCAAGCTTTGTGGGTGCGCCGATGTTGAAACGTGCTGCACGCATGTCGTTGCGGGCGTACGTGGCCCCTTCGATCGAAAACGAGGTGCACAAGGCCTTGCGCGAGGTTGCAGATACCGCGGCGATCGTTGTGTTTGCCGAGAACGTGCGCAAGTTGTTGTTGGCGGCACCGTTTGGATCAAAGGCCGTCCTCGGTGTGGATCCGGGTTTGCGCACCGGCTGCAAACTTGCCGTGGTCGAGGACTCCGGAAAGTATCTCGGCTCGGGTGTCATTCACCTTGAAACGCCGTCGGGCCGAGGCTCAGCCGGTGCCGTTTTGGTAGAGCTCGTGAAAAAAGGCAACATCCGGGCGGTTGCGATTGGAAACGGAACCGCCGGGCGCGAGACCGAGACCTTTGTGCGTGAGGCCTTGCGAAATGGCAACATCGATGTCCCCGTGGTCATGGTCAGTGAGGCGGGGGCAAGCGTCTACAGCGCGAGCGATACCGCGCGCGACGAGTTCCCTGATCTGGATCTCACGATTCGTGGTGCGATTTCCATCGCACGGCGCCTGCAAGATCCACTGGCAGAGCTTGTGAAGATCGATCCGAAGAGCATAGGGGTCGGTCAGTATCAGCACGACGTTTCGCCAACCGCCTTGAAAAAGAGCCTGGACGAGGTGGTTGACTCTTGTGTGAATCAGGTTGGTGTGAATTTGAACACGGCCTCGCATCATCTCCTTGCACGCGTATCGGGCATTGGACCGGGGCTGGCCCGCGGCATTGTCGATCATCGCAACAAGACCGGTCTATTCCGTTCTCGGACCCAGCTCCTTGATGTGTCACGGTTCAGCAAAAAGGCCTTCGAGCAGTCTGCAGGATTTTTGCGCATTCCGGACGCCGAGCATCCGCTCGACAATACCGGCGTTCACCCCGAGCGTTACGATGCGCTCGAACGTCTGGCAGCAAGACTTGGTATTCCCGCGGCAGGTTTGCTTGGCTCTGCGGGCGTCAAGCGCGTCAAGGAAGCCGGCGAGTTAAAAGATGAACTTGGTGCTTTTACGTTTGAAGACATCATCAAGGAACTCGAAAAACCCGGTCGCGATCCCCGCGATGGTTTCGTGCCTTTCTCGTTCCGTGCCGACATTCACAAGCTCGAAGATCTTCAGCCCGGCATGATGTGCCCGGGCATCGTGACCAACGTGACGAACTTTGGCGCCTTCGTCGACATTGGTGTTCACCAGGATGGCCTCGTGCATATCTCGCAACTGTCGGACAAGTTCGTGAAAGATCCGGCAGAGGTTGTGAGTGCCGGCGATCGGGTGACTGTACGGGTGCTTGAGATCAAGCTCGATCGCAAGCAGATCGCGCTCACCATGAAAGCCGAGCGTTCCGCAAGCGAGTCACAACCGCGGCAGAACAATGCAACGCAAGCTGCCGGAGGCGCGCGCGACAACCGCAATGGCGGAGGGCCGCGCGACAACCGCCCGGCTCCTCGGCCACCGGCTCCGAAACCAGCTGCGCCATTCAACAATCCGTTCGCGGCAATCGGTCAGAAAAAATAATGAACGACAACGGTTCCCGCCCGCTCATCGCCTGGATTTGGACGCCGATCGCGCTGTTTCTTGCAGCTAGCCTCGCAATCGGAGGCGTTCTAGCCGCGGCGGTGGCAATGAGGAACGCGGTTCGACACGCCGACGCCATCGTGACAGCGGAGGCGCTTTCGCTTGGCAAGGTGGAACGGCTTCGTACCGCGCGAGAGCGCACTTCACGCAAGGTTCGGACCTTTCTCCTGCTCGGGGACGAGAGATACCTGGCGGAGGTGCGCGACTCCACGCAGGCCTTCAGCAACCTATTTTCGGAACTACGCAGGGACGCGAAGTCATCGCCCGAGATTTCGCTCATCAACGAACTGACGGAACGCGAGGAAGCGAGGCGGGGCGTCACCGACCGGCTAATAGCCTTCAAGAAAGGGGGAGCCAACACCGAATCCCTCGCGCACGTCCTTGAAACCGATCTGCAGCCCGTCCTTGACTCGCTCGATACTGCGCTGGAGGAGATGATTGCACTTCATCAACGCAAGGTTGAAGCGGCGCGTGCGGAATCAGCACGCACGTTCTCCAGAGCAACCGTCGCACTGGGGGGCGCCGCCGGGGTGGCCCTCCTCGTCGCGGCGTTGGCATCGTTCGCCCTCGCCAGGACGCTCCGACGAACCGTGGGCCGCGCAGCGCGAATGGAAAGCGAGCGCAATCGTTTATTCGAGCTATCGCTCGACATGGTGTGTATTGCGGGAACAGACGGCTTTTTCAAGCAGCTGAACCCAGCATGCGAGGCCACGCTCGGCTACACGCGCGCCGAGTTGCTCGCCAAACCTTTCCTCGAATTCGTACACCCTGATGACCAAGCCGCCACGCTCGAGTTGGTGGCCAAGCTTTCGAGGGGCGAGTCCACGGTCGACTTCGAGAACCGATACAGGTGCAAGGGTGGGCAATACAAATGGTTGTCCTGGCACGCGACGACCGAGTTTTCGGGTGCCATCTACGCCATCGCTCGAGACGTGACGGAGCGGAAGGCCCACGAGGAGAAGCTCGCGGCGCTGAACCGAGAGCTTCTCGTCATGGCCGTCATCGACGAGTTGACCGGCCTTCGCAATCGTCGAGGGTTCAATATTCTCGTCGAGCAGCACCTCAAGCACGTTCAACGGACGAAGCAGCAAGTCGTGTTCTTCTTCGCCGACTTGGATGGTCTGAAGCAGATCAACGACCAGCTCGGCCATGATGCTGGCGATGCCGCGATCCGCGACGCCGCCAACGTGATAGCGACGGCGTTTCGCAAGTCCGACATCGTCGCGCGCCTGGGAGGCGATGAGTTCGTCGCTCTCGCCACCGACGCCCTGAGTGATTCCACGGATGTGATCATCGGTCGGGTTCAAGAGCTGGTGGCCCAATACAACGCGTCGAAGCCTCAGCCTCCTTTTACGCTCGCGATCAGCATTGGTTCGACGATCCACGATCCCGCCATACCGGAAACGATTGATGACATTCTCAAGCGGGCTGACAGGATAATGTACGAGCAAAAGGCGCGCCGAAAAGCGTTAGCCGTGAACACGACCGGGTAAGCGCCCCTGTCTTAGTGTCGTGCTGTCCGGAAGCCTCACGGTATTTGCCCCTTCAACATGAAGATCGCTCCAGGAGGAACACGCGAGGACCTGTGAATTGTCGCGCGGTCCTGCATTGAATCTTCCACAGGGCGCCGAGCATGTGATCGAATGCGACGCCGAAGTCCGGCGAGTACCAGGGTACGATCGTGTCCTGCGGGCCGCAGCCCGCGCAATTCCATCCACTCCGGCGCTTCCTATGCGCTGGAATTGACTGCTTTTCGGCCGCGAGATAGAACGCCGCTAAAGGATGGGTTATATGATTTCCAGTGAGACAAAACTTGTAGCGGCAATGTTGGGATTTTGTGTGGTGGTCGGTGTCAATGCATGCGGTGGCAACGACGAAAAAAGCAATAACGCCGGGACTGGGGGCACTACAGTCGCTACCACCGGTGGCGCTGGCGGGACTACGGTCGCGGCCACCGGTGGCGCGGGCGGGACGACAGGTACGACTGATCTGTCGGGGTTTGTGGGTGGTTGGCAATATGTTGCCGGCACGTCAAACCTGAATTGCGCTGCGATAGGCGTAAACGAGACGACCCAGCTTACGGGCGACAAATACACAATCGCGAGGGGCGTCGATGCGCCTTTGGTTTACTCCGAACCCGACAGCAAATGCGTTTGGAAATACTCAAGCGCAGGTTCCGTGATGACCTTGTTGGGAAACCAAAGATGTATGGACAAGTTCGTTGATCCAGATCTTGGTGTGATCGATGTAACCATCACACCCATTGCTTCTACAATCGCTGTCACCGGCACCACCGCCACGGTCGCCTTTTCCGCGAACTACGCAATGAACATCGACGGATCAATCGTCAACTGTTCGATGTCGGCGAGCGGCAACGTATCCAAGATTTCCAATTAGTTCCTGCAGGCAATCAGCCACCGAATGCAAGCCCATGGCTACTTTCGGTGGCTGTCAAGGTCGCGCGGATATCACGACCGCGGCACCGCGGGTGTGGTGGATTCGTACCACGCCAGCGGGATCGGGGGCGGCGCTGTAAGTCCAGCCTTCGCCTTGCTCGAGGGCCTCGCGTGATTCGTGTCGCGGTAGGGTGCGCCCGTCCACTGTGATCCGACGCGGCGTAAACCCAAGGCGCAAAACCTCGCGCGATGACCGGTCGATGGTCTTGTATGCAACACGGCCCGGCGCGTAGGTGATTTCTCGAACAAAGCTAGACGACCCAAGAAGGTGATCGCCTTCGCCGGGCGCGAGGCTGGGATCTGCGGCCATGGCATTAAGGTAGTGGCGGACGAAGTCTCCGTAGCCGTCGGTGTACCAGATATCATTTTCGATGTACTCGTTGTCGCCGCGTGGACCGACCATGTACGTCGCCCAGGCCAATTGTCGTGCTGCGGATTCTCTTCGCGACCAATCGCCGGTGCGGGCCGCATAGTGAAGCTCGGTGGCGGCCTGTCGCGCGGTGTGGCTGTTGCCGGGGACACGGTACACGGTCTGCTCTCCCACGGGTTCCACGCCCCAACGTTTCCACTTGTCGCTCGCGAGTGTCTTGAAGGTCCAGTCGAGGGCTGCCCGGGCGTCCTCTTTCCACGTCGGCCCCCACGCTGGTCCCTGGTCGAGCACGTAGTCGGCTAAGGTCAGGGCATTGACCTGAGTATTCGAGTCCATGGGGATGTCCTCGAAAAACGGCCCCCAACGAAGCGTGCGCACGGGATACGTATGCAGCCACGCGCTGATTTTGGTGGCAGCCGCGCGGTGGAGATTGCCATCGCCGATGTGTAGCACGGCGAGCGCTGCGAAGAGGCGCAGCGTGGGTGTCCAGTTGGTGGTGTAGGCCTGAGTGCCGTACTTGTTACTGGCCACCTGGCCCGAATCAGCGTGAACGCGGAACGGAAGGGGGGAGTGGTCTTGGTCGCCGGTTATGGTCTTACCAGCCAATACGTCGGCGATGCGAACCGCCGCATTGAGATAGGGTCGGTGGCCCGTCAAGTGGTAGAGCTTTACCAGCTCGAGTGCAAAGCTGCCTGCCTTGTCAGGCTGGGTCACGCCCGGGCCGAAGACAAGATCGCCATCGTAACGGGCGTAGCGTCCAAGGTTGCATGGAAACGGCAAACCCGGCCAGGCCGCCGATGGCCCTGAGAGTGAGTTGGCGAGGTAGTGATCCGCCTGCCGACGCATGTCGGTTATCAACCTGGTATCACCGGTGTAAGCGTAGTACAGCCCCCACGAGGACAACATCATTGCGAATTGATCGCCGCCGACGCCGAGGTTGGCGGATTCGTTGTCGCGTGTGCGATAGATAAAGTAGTGGGGGACACCGGGTAGTACTTCCGGGATCTGTCGCCAATAACTCCACAAGGCACCGAGCATGTGATCGAACGCGACGCCGAAGTCCGGCGAGTACCAGGGCACGATCTTGTCCTGCGGATCGATCTGGATCTGGAAATACTCACCAAGCGGCACGCCGGTGGGCCGTGAGAGATCCGGTGCCGGCTGCGTCGCGACCAATATTGCCAGGACAAACGTTTGCATCGACGCGGAGATTACTGGGCCGCGGCGGTGTCAAGCAAGTGTGGTGTGTACGGCACGAGCTTAAATTGATGAAGCGCTGCGTTTCCTAGTGTCAAACTGCACTTGATAGCGAGCATCGAACAGCGTCTTGCGAAGATTGAAACGTTGCACGCCGTGGGTGCTTGGATGCCCGTTCCCATCGCTACAAATGCGCCGCTGGATGTGTGGCCGGATGGCGCTAAGACCTGCCTTAACGGCCTTGTTGGTGCGAACGCTGCAAACTTTACTGGCACTGGCGCGGTCCCTCCTACTGGGGCGCGACCGCCTATCTTCTTAGGAGTCCCAGCAGCGTCATCCTTTAGAGGGGCGATGCTACAACTCAGGCCCGAGGGTGACATCGTTTTTTTTTGACGTTGCTCTGCCGCCGTCCGGAGCATGGATCTCGTTTGGGGGGATTGCTTTCCGAATCGATAGGATGAATGCGCTTGCGCGAGCCCCGAAGGGCGGCTCTCTGTTGCGAGAACTCACCGCGAATCACGGTGCACATG
>JAYUPZ010000241.1:0-19321 GCA_043759805.1 Myxococcales bacterium
CAGTCGTACCGCGCGCCTCTGAGGGGAGGACACCGTTGCCCACGCTGACCCCCGCGCAAAAGGTGGTCGAGACGGCGCTGGTGGAACCGCTCGCACACAAGAATGACCGTCGCCGCAAATTCTCCCGCGCATACCGTCCACCAACCGCCCGCCGCGTGCGCATCCTCGACGAGTCGCTGAAAAAAGACGCCAAGGGCAACGCTTTTGTGACGTTTGCGATCGACGCACGCCACGGATTCAGCCTGCCTGACGAAGCCGAGCTCGGATGGCATCTCGCGGACATCACCGGCTGCGTCTATCCCGGCTCGCAAACCGTGTTCATCGACCGAGGCAACGCGAAATTCCCCGCCGCCCTGTTGCTTGGAAAACGCGTAAAGCCCGCACCTGCCCACGTCTGCACGACCGCATCCGGTCCGCTGGCGGCTGCGACCTCTCGCTAAATCGCTCGACTCACGTGTTACCATCAACCATCGATGGCGCTTGAACCGGGATTGATGCTTGGCCCCTACGAAATCGAGGGTACCGCCGGCCAGGGTGGGATGGGCGAAGTCTACCGGGCCCGCGATACGCGGCTCGATCGCAAGGTCGCCATCAAGGTGTTGCCTGCAGACGTGGCCGGTCGAGCCGATCGGCGCGCCCGATTCGAACGAGAAGCGCGCGCCATCGCTGCGCTCAACCATCCGAACATTTGTTCGTTGTTCGATGTGGGCACGCACGAAGGCAACACCTATCTCGTCCTGGAATTCGTCGAGGGAGAGACGCTGGCGCAGGCCATCGCGCGCCAGGATCGCAGCCGTTCGCGAGGTGAAAAATCGGGTGTGTCCAGCGGATCCCCAAGCGTCACACGATCGGGGATCGGTCGCATCGAACGCGTTTATGAGATTGCGATACAGATCGCCGAGGCGCTCGACGCCGCCCATCGACAGGGCTTCATTCACCGCGATCTGAAGCCTGCCAACGTGATGTTGACCCGCGACGGCGTAAAACTGCTCGACTTTGGTCTCGCCAAGTCGATAGCGTCGCGTGATACCAGCACCGATCATACGGCCGCAGCGGGCCCGTCTGGCGCGGACACCGAAGGACAAAATCTCGAAGAGAGTGGTCTCGCCAGCTTTTCGACATCGCGCGACAATCAACTGAAATCGGGATCGTCCCGCACGGCATCGCTTGCCGGACTGACAATGCCCGAAACCGTGATGGGGACACTCCGCTATGCGGCACCGGAGCAGATCCAAGGAAAGAAAGTCGATCGACGTGCCGATATTTTTTCTTTCGGCGCCGTCCTCTACGAAATGCTGACCGGAAAAAAAGCCTTCGCCGGCCAGTCCGACGTTAGCCTCATCGCGGCGATTCTGGAACACGATCCCCGGCCGCCATCGCAGTATCGCGCCGACATCCCGGCGCCACTTGAGCGCCTCGTCCTTGAATGCCTCGCCAAAAATTCCGATGATCGCTGGCAGTCGGCGGGCGATGTGTCTCGCCAACTCCGCGCGCTGGCGGCTGTGCGCGAGCAAGAACGAAAGACCACGCAAAAATTCAGCGGCCTTCGCGCGCGTCCCCGATGGTTCTTTTTTGTAAGCGCGGCCATCGGTGCGGCACTTTGTGCAACGTTTTTTTTGCTCACGCCCCGTTCTCCGCAGCGGGTCGTTGCCACTGCGCCGCCAGCGTTGTTGCGTGTCTCGGTTCAGGCGCCCGGAATGGTGGTTCCACCGCGCATGGCCCTTTCGCCGGACGGCCGTCAGTTGGCTTTTATCGGACGCGCGACACCCACCAGTCCCACTTCGATTTTCATACGCCCCATGGATGCCATGATGCCGATTCCGGTCGCGGGTTCGGAGGGCGCGTCTGAACTATTCTGGTCGCCATCCGGAACAGAACTTGGATTCTACGCAAACCTTCGCATCATGCGCGTTGGCATCACCGCTGGTAGCACCCCGCGGATCGTGGAAAGCGAGGGGACTCACATCCACGGCGCCTCATGGGGCTCAAGCGGCGTCATCGTATTTTCGGTACTCGAAGGTCGACTTAGAAAGGTGAGCGTTGGCGGAACCAACCTGGGCTTTGTGTTCAACGACGGTGTGCCGCGCCGATACCCCAAATTTTTGCCCGGAGGAACCCACATCGTTTACAAACGCTGGGAAGGTGATGTGGACGAGAATGACATCGCTGTCTACAAGTCCGGCCTCGACGGGAACGACGAGCAGCGGTTAGAAAGCCTAGAAAATACGCCGCTCGTCGATGCCTCTGGCCGTGGACTGCTGCAAACCTCGGGGGGTCTGCTGGCGCAACAGTTTGATCTGACCCGTTTCTTGGCGGTGGGTGAGCCGGTTCGCTTGCTCGACGGGCTTGAAACAATGGATCGCGATGCGTTCACGATCTCTTCCGAAGGCACGCTGGCTTACCTGCCAGCCCGTTCACGGGCTGATGAACTGGTTTGGGTGGATCGAAAGGGGCAGTTTCTAGCGAGACATGCAACCGGACTGCGAAACTACAGTTTTTCTTTATCGCGCGACGAGAAACAGATTTTACTTTCGGCGACCGGCATCACCAACACAGCTCGCAGTTGTTATCGCCTGGATTTGCGCACGAACAAAATTGAAGTGGTTGCCGAAGAAGGTCCCTCCATCCGCCTTGACGATCCGATTTGGGCCCCCGATGGCAAGAGCTTTGTGTATGTCGCACACCGCACCCCCTCCGTTTTGTTGCGTCGCAATATCGCAACTGGCGTCGATGAGTCGCTGATTGCGCTCAAGGAGGGCGTCGTTCTGGTGGAGGATTGGTCGGACGACGGCAAGACCCTCGTCACCTTCGTGATGGCCTATCCCGAGCCTCCGCACATCATGTTGCTGCCCCTCGACAAACGGAGCAAACCCGAAACCATCACGCCGGTTACCAAAAACTTTGACGAGATCGACCTGTCCCCCGATGGCCAGTTACTGGCGTACGAAAACCTCCGCAATCCCGACTCCGAAATCGTACTGCAAGCGCGCAACGGCCAGGGCAAGGTGGTTCATTTGGCCCATGGACTGCAGCCCCGCTTCGCAGCCGATGGCAAGTCGATTTACTACCTGTCCTTCGACGGCGCGATGATGCAGATCCCCGTGCCCGATCCCATCGACGGACCGATTTCACCGCCCACGCTTTTGTTTCAAACCGGGCTGAATCACCTTTCGAATGCGGTGGATCAGTACCGGGTTGGCGCAAGTGGCGACCGATTTTTGCTGATGCGACCGGTGATGGAAGAATCTCAGCACGTTCAGATCGTCCGCCCCTGGTACAGCCTCCTCGACACCCGGCCCTGAGCCCAAGGGCGATTTATCCACAGAAAAACCATGCACTTTCGTGCCTGTGGATAACTGAACGTTTGACTGCCCTGACCCGGTTTCCTAGATTGCAGACCGTGAAGCCGAAAACCACCGCCTCCTTCATTGCGCTTTGTATGGCCGGAACTCTGAGCCTCGGATGCAAAAAAGAGGGTGCCGCAACCAGCCCATCTGCCCCCGCTGCAACAACCCCCGCAGAGGCTCCCACGAAGCCTTCTGTGCGGCCCAGGTACAAGACACTGAGGCCGCTTCTAAACGAAGCCGCTCGCGCTGAACTCAATGCCGGTGGTGTGTTCATCGACATGGGTACCGCCGATCAACACAAATTCACCCGGGGCGGATGGTCCACCGGATGGGGTGTCAACACTGCCGAGGGATCGGCCACGCTCGCACAGGTCGAGGGAGGCAATACCGCGCTAGACGTGGACTTCTTGCAACCGGTCAGTGAGATTGTGCTACACGCCCGCTCCAGCGTCGCAGGGCAAATGGTCACGCTTTACTTCGACGGCAAGGCCACCCAGTCCGTCGCCGTTCCCGCTGCGTTCGCTGACGTACGGTTGAGTGTTGGTGCAACACCCAGCAGTGCCGGACGCCACAACGTGCGCCTGGTGTGGAAAAGTGACGGCAAGCCGCGAGCACAGATCGACTGGGTCTGGTTTGCCGAAACTGCGGGTAGCAAGGCTCCCCTGCCCGTTCCCCGTGTGATGCCTTTACGCATGGGCAGCACTTCGCGCCGCGCCCTCGTCGCGCCCACCGCTCGCACTTATTCGTATTACATTGAGCCTCCGAGGGCGTCGCCCGCGCTGCTTGTTTTCGACTACGGATCATCGGTCAAAGCGGATTTCGCGGTTCGTGTCACGGAAGACGGCAGCAAGACGGCGGAGCTGTTTTCGGGCAAGGGTACCGCGGGTTGGCAGGAAGCGACGGTGGATATGGCTGCCTACGCAGGCAAGGCGATCCGCATCGATCTTGTCACCACGGGCGGCGAAGGCGTTACCGGATGGGGCGAGCCGGAATTGATGGTGACACCCGAGCAGGCGCCCGCCCCCGTCGCGAGCGCCGGCAAGGCGAAGAACCTGGTCTTCATTTTGATCGACACGCAGCGCGCGGATGAATTCGATGCGATCAATCCCGCCAACAAGACCGACACCCCGACGTACGACGCGCTGGCCAAGACCAGCCTCGTGTTCACCCATGCGTATGACAACGAGAACTGGACCAAGCCTTCGGTCGCCACATCGTTGACGGGTCTTTATCCGACCACACACACTGCCAAGACTGATACCGCCAGCCTTCCCGAAGCAGCCGAGCTCATCTCGGAGCATCTCAAGAAGGAAGGCTTTAATACTGTGGGGCTGGTCGCCAACGGCTACGTCAGCGAGAAGTTCGGCTTTCAATACGGCTGGGACCACTTCCGCAACTTCATCCGCGAAAATCAGCCCAGTGAGGCTGACAACGTTTATGGCGAGGCCATCAAGTGGGTCAAGGAACGCAAGACTGACGATCGCTTCTTCCTTTATGTACACACCATCGATCCTCACGTTTCGTACAAGGCAGATGAAGCGTACGTCAAACGCTACCATCCGGCGCCCTACACGGGATCGCTTGGAAAGTCGATCGAGACCGAGGAGCAGATCAAGCTTGGCAAGGAACCCACGAAGTTCAGCGACAACGACCGCGACTGGGTGCGCTCGCTGTACCACGCCGAGGTGACCTTTCAGGACGAGCAGATGGGCAAGTTTCTAGCCGTCCTGAAAGAAATGAATCTAACGAAGGATACGCTCGTCATCATCACCAACGATCACGGTGAAGAACTTGGCGACCATGGACGCTTCGGTCACGGCCACAGCCTGCACGACGAATTGCTGCACGCGCCCCTGCTGATGCACTACGAACCAATCTTCAAATCGGGACAATTTGAGGATGTGGTCGAGCACGTGGATCTGGCGCCGACGCTGGTCGACGCGCTGGGGGTTTCTCCCATGAAGGACGCCGATGGCGTGTCGATGTTGCCACGGCTGCGCGGCGAATCGGCCGACCTACCGGGCACCGCGATTTCCGAATTTGCCGAAGGGCGCCGCGCGATCCACGTTGGCGGATGGAAGTTTGAGCGTTCCATCGGAACTTTGCGCGAACTGTATGACATTCGCAACGATGTCAATGAACAGACGAATCTTGTCGACAAGAACCTGATCGCGCTGCGCATGTGTGAGATTCATCTGGGGGAAGGCCTCGCAACGCCGAACAAGCGTCGTCGTTTGCAGAACACATCTGAGCGTAAACGTTTCGAGGCACAGAAAGCGGACATCGACCCCGAGATGCGCCGCCAGCTGGAAGCACTGGGGTATTTCGGTGATTGAATATCTTGGTTACGTAGGACCCGGCGCGGGTATTGCGATTGCAACGACGGCGCTCGCCTTTGTGGTGAGTTTTGTACTCGCGCTCTTTGGAATTCTGTTCTGGCCACTGCGTTACCTGTGGCGACGCTTTACCCGCAAGCGGCCGCCCAATCCGGCCCGCGTCAAACGGGCAATTCTCATCGGACTCGACGGTCTTGATCCGAAACTTGTTCAGCGTTTCATGAATGAGGGGCGATTGCCCTACATGAAAAAGCTGGCGGAGATCGGTGGCTTTCAAAACCTGGCGACCACCTTTCCTGCCATGTCGCCGGTCGCGTGGAGCTCGTTTGCAACCGGCGTGAATCCCGCCAAGCACGGCATCTACGACTTTCTTATTCGCGACCCCAAAACCTATCTGCCCGATCTCAGTTCGGCCGAGGTACGGGGGTCAAAGCGTTTCATCGACATCGGGCGCTATCGCATTCCACTTGGCAAGCCCGAGATCCGATTGCTGCGCAAATCGCGACCCTTCTGGCACATCCTGGGTCAGCACCAGGTGCCATGCAGCATCCTTCGCGTACCGATCACCTTCCCACCGGAATCGTTCGAGGGAACCCTGCTTTCGGCCATGTGTGTTCCCGATTTGGAAGGCACACAGGGCTCGTTCGCGTATTACACCACGGCGGATGACGCAGGTGATGCGATTGGCGGGCGGCGCACGCGCATCAAGGTGGAACAGACAAAACACGGTCGCAAAGTTGTGGCGGCCTTGCAGGGGCCTCCGAATCCACTACTGAGGGATGGGCCCAAGCTGGACCTACCCTTCGAGCTTCGTTTCGACGCCGAGGGCAAGTCTGTCCTGCACATCGAAGGGCGGAAGTTTCCGATAGAAAAGAACCAGTTCACGGACTGGATCCCGATCGGCTTTCCACTCGCACCGCGCCTGGGCGCACTCAGTCCGAAACTGCGCGGCATCTGCCGATTCCGTTTGCTCGAAGCTTCACCCGAGGTTCGGCTGTATGTAACGCCGCTCAACATCGATCCGGAGAATCCGGTCATGCCGATCTCGCATCCTAAGTTCTTTTCAATCTTCCTGGCGAAGCTCTTCGGCCGATACGCAACCCTTGGCCTCGCCGAGGACACCTGGGCCCTCAATGAAAAGGTGCTCGATGAGGACGCGTTTCTTGAACAAGCCTGGTCAAACCACGCCGAACGCGAAACGCAGTTCTTTGAGATGCTGAAACGCACGCCAAAGGGCCTCATCACATGCGTCTTCGACGGCACCGATCGCATTCAACACATGTTCATGCGCTACCTCGACGAGGGACATCCCGCGATTGCCGCGAACGGCAAGGATAAGGATGGCTCGCTGGAGCTGTACCGGGACGTCATCGCGGATACGTATAACCGAATGGACACCATGCTTGGCAAGGTCATGTCCGAACTCGATCTCTCGGATCCACACACGTTGCTCGCCGTCATTTCGGATCACGGCTTTGCGACCTTCCGCCGCGGCGTGAACCTCAACACCTGGCTCTACCGCAACGGCTACCTTTCACTCAAGGAAGGCCTCACCGAATCCGGTGAATGGTTTCGCGGGGTCGACTGGACCCGGACGAAGGCTTTTGCGCTTGGCCTTGGTGGGATTTTTCTCAACATCAAGGGCCGCGAAGCGCTGGGTGTCATCGAGCCCGGCGACGCCCACGCCATGGCAGACGAGCTCGCCGCCAAGCTGCGCGGCATGATCGACACCGGTACGGGTCAAATCGCAATTACCGACGCATTCGCCGCACACAAGATTTACAAGGGCCCTTATGCGGAAAACGCACCGGATCTGATCGTGGGTTATGCGGCAGGTTGGCGCGCTTCCTGGGATGGCGTCCGCGGCATCATCAACGACGTGGTCTTCGACGACAACACCAAGGCCTGGTCCGGCGATCACTGCATCGATCCCGAGCAAGTCCCCGGCGTGCTCATTGCCAATCAGAAACTTGGCATTGCGGGTCGCGAGGCGGCAATCTCGGACATGGCTCCGACCATGCTCGAACTTTTTGGAATTCCTGCCCCGCGATACATGGATGGCAAAAGTCTCTCAAACCCCTAGCCGATGGCTGTTGACGGCCGGGGTACTTTGCGTCCTCGGTTCAGCTTGTCGTGAACGCGGCAATGCCATCGGTGCGTCCCACCCTGTGAAGCTAATCGTGCTTGGCATCGACGGTATGGATCCCAATCTCACGCGCAAGTTCATCGCCGAAGGCCGCATGCCCAACGTGCAAAAGATGATCGCCGGCGGTGGCTTCATTGAACTGGGGACCGCGAATCCGCCGCAAAGTCCGGTGGCCTGGTCTGCCTTTATCACGGGGCTTGGCTCCGACGGTCACGGCATCTTCGACTTCGTGCACCGCGACGCCCACGGCATGACGCCCTATCTTTCGACCTCGCGTCCGGAGGAACCGTTCACCATCACCCTCGGTCCGTTGTCCCTACCGCTCGGCTCGCCGGAGATGAAACTGCTTCGTGAAGGCACAGCCTTCTGGCAAGAACTCGAGCACCACAACGTTCCGGCGACGGTTCTCGAAATCCCCGCCAACTTTCCGCCCGCGGAAACCAAATACAACGTTTCTACCTCGGGTATGGGGACCCCCGATCTGCTGGGAACCTACGGCACCTTTCAGACCATTGTCACCGGGGCGCGCGCCGAAGATCCTTTCGACAACGGCATCACCCACGCCGCCACGCTTGGTAAGGACAACATTTACCGCGCGGAACTTGAGGGGCCACCCGGCGACGACGGCAAGGCGATGACGTTGCCCGTTGAAATCATCGTCGATAAAAAAGGCGACAAGCCTCGCAGTGTGTTGCGGTTTGGCGAGCGCGAGATCTTTCTTGCGGAAGGCCAATGGAGCACCTGGCAGCCGATCGAGTTTCCGGGCGGCCTGGTTTCGGATGGACCGAACGGCATGATTCGGGTATTCGCCAAACAGTTGCAACCCAATCTGTTGATCTACATCAGCCCCATCAACCTCGATCCGTTGGACTCGATGATGCCACTGTCATCGCCGGAAAGCGCCGCCGGCGAAATGGCGGAGAAGACGGGACGCTACTACACCCAGGGCATGCCGCAGGACACGAAGGCTCTCTCTTCGGGGGTCTTTTCCGACGATGAATTCCTTGTTCAGGCGGATTCTATCTACCGGGAGCGCCTGGTTGCCCTCGACGAGGCGTTGCGGAGTTTCAAGGGCGGGTTTCTGTTCTTTTACTTTTCGTCGATCGATCAGGTTTCGCACATGTTCTGGCGCGCACTTGAGCCGGATGCCTCGACCGAAGACGCCCGCTATGCCAACGTCATTCCCGATCTGTACCACGAGATGGACAAGACCATTGGCAAGGTGCTGGCGAGCGCCGGCGACACGCCCGTCATGCTGATGTCCGACCACGGATTTGCGTCTTATCGAAACAAGGTGCACCTCAACACCTGGCTTGCCGACAAGGGATACCTTGCGCTGGCCGCGAAGAGGAGCCCCGGTGCACTTGGTCACATCGACTGGAAAAACACGCAGGCTTATGCGCTTGGATTGAACCAGCTATTCTTGAATCTACGCGGTCGCGAACCCGATGGTGCAATTCCGCCCGACGAGCGACAGGTTTTTCTGGACCGCCTGAAGCGCGATCTCGAAAGCTGGGTGGATCCCGATTCGGGTGAACGCGTTGTGACCCACGTCGAGTTTCCAAAGGCCGGACGATTCGCCGACCGCGCACCTGACATTCTGGTGGGCTACAACCGTGGCTATCGCAGCTCGGATGAATCGGCGATGGGCATTGTCGGCGCCATACAAATCGAACGCAACCGCAGCAAGTGGAGCGGCGACCACTGCATGGATCCTGCGCTCGTGCCCGGCGTCCTCATCACATCAAAGCCGCTTGGCATCACTGCGGCGCGCCTGTCGGATCTGGCTCCCCACATCTTGCAACATTTCGGAGTGCAGAGTGCAAAACCGAACGGAAACCTTTTTGGCGCTGGCGCCATAATGAGCCACTAAACCGGAGAAACCCATGGCTGACTTCAAGATCCCGAAAGAACTCAAAGAACGCCTCGAAACCGTCGCCAAGAACAATAAATTCGCCTCCGGCGAGGCGCTGGCTCAACATTTCATCGAACGTGGCCTAAAATCGTATGACACGCCTGACGGCCCCTTGAAAAAGCAGCTCGCCTTTCTGGTGGACGAACAAGGCTACTCATCGGCCGAAGAGGCCGTCGAGCACCTGTTGATTCGAGGCTTAAAAGCCTACGAAGAATCGGCCGCCACGCCCGAAGAGCTTGAAGCGCGCCTGCGTGGTCTCGGCTACATCGACTAAACACCATGGCCATTCTGGGAGCACTTCGCGCACTGACCGAGCTTGTACTCGCACCGTTTGATGCGTTGCCGCCCGTGCTCGGGCTTTCGCTGCTCGCGGTCTTGACGGGGCTGGGTCTGTTATTCGTCGTGCGTTTCACGACGCCGCAAAAACTGGTGGAGCGCGCACGCGCACGAATGGGTTCGGCAATCTACGAAACACGCCTGTTTATGGACTATCCGAAACGTGTGCTGATCGCGCAGGGCCGACTCATTCTTTGGAGCGTCATCTACATCGGTACGATGCTGCCTGCGTTCTTGTTGGCGTCGCTGCCATTGGGGTTGTTGTTCTTGCACCTTGATGCGCGCCACGGCCTGTTGCCCTTGCCGGTCGGGGAAACAGTTGTGCTGCGGGTGGACACAGAGTCCAATACGGGCAATCCCGTGACGCTGGATGCGCTACCCGAGGGTATCGTGGCCGTAGGCGAATCGGTACACGTCGATGGCCAGCCGACAACTTACTTCGGCCTGAGATTGCAACACGCGGGACGGTTCCGTGTTTCGGTTCGGACGGGAGCTCAAACCGTTGAAAAAGATCTGGTCGCAGCCCGTGGCGCGATCATGAAACCCACACGCGCTCGTGGTTCTGACCTTTTGGCAAGCGAAGGTACCGAGCGACCGCTGCCGGATGGGGCTATCTCGTCCATTCGTGTGGCACACGAATCGCGCCACGACACCTGGGTCGGCATGCCCTGGTGGCTGTACTGGCTGTTGGCAGCGACGCTTGCTGCGCTGATGCTGAAAAAGCCGCTCGGTGTCGAGCTTTAGTCCGCTTTGAAACTGCGCGGGCTTATCAAGCCTTCATTGCGGCGACTTCGCCCTTGAACGCCGAAGGTAGACCAAACGTAGTCGTCGGTACGCCCACAGCGTTGGCCAGGGTAGCCAAGACATCCCCGTTTGACGGAGCCGCCGGCTTGTTCGCTGTCCAGACCACGTCGTCCCCCTGCCAGGCATGCATGTAGCCCGTTTTCAGATAACCACCGGCGCGACCGGCAACGATCCACTTGTTGTTGTTATACGAATGTCCGGGTTGCGCGATCTCGCCGGCCCAAAGGAATGCCGTGTGATACAAGGCGCTATTGCCATCGGCTTCTTTGATGTCCTTCAGCTTCTGGATGAGGTCGGCAAAGATCTCGGCGTGTTTTCGGTAGTAAACCTTCGCGATGTCGAGACGCGACTTGTCGTTGGCCTCTTTCATCCCCACATCCAGCTTGTGAACGAGATCGTGCAGATCCGTTGTCCCGACGGCTCCGGGCGTGTAACCGAAGGCACTCGGCGCGGGTTCCTGGCACTGGATGCAAAACACGCGGGTAAGATCGCAAGCGATCGCGGCCTGCATCAGCAACGGTACAGACTTGCTGGTCGCGTCCCACCAACCGCTGCTGCCACTGGTTGCGGCAATGCCGTTGGGCCGGGCACATTGGGCAGTCACGCCACCGCCATTGGTCGTCTGTACACTCATTCCGGCCAGCTTGGCCTCTAAATCGCGGATCAAATCCGAATGCTGCGTCAGCCGTTCGGACTCGAACTTGCCCATGCGATTGGCAACGGCCTTGAATTCACCGTTGGCGTAGTCGAGAACGCTGCGACGCTTGTTGAATGGAATTGGATCGACCGTTGTTTTGGTTCCGGTCGGTACGCCGTTGGCAAACATGCGTGTGAAGGTTGTTTGTGGATTGTATTCAACCGGTAGATTGCCGGTCGGCGATGAATACGGTTGTCCCCACAACGACAGGTTGTGTGTGCGATCGGCCATCACCGAGCGCACGGAGTCCAGCAACGTCGGTGACTTGCCGCCGTTCAGTTTCTTCAATCCTTCACTGACGTGATAGTCGATCGAGGGACCATTGCCGCGCGCCTTGGCCTGGTTGACCTGCGTTTGCGCTGTCAGCGAGCCTGATTCACCCGTGGCGTGCCCGCAACCGTCCCTCCTTGAGACGTCGAGCGCCTTTTGATCGACGCCGCTCAGTAACTGCAGGTCCATCTTGTGCGCGGCGAGCGGGGCCAAGCTTGCACCCAGTTCAAAATTCGTTCCGGTACTTCCAGTCGCCCACTGCCAGGGCAAGACGCCGTGATGCGTATAGAAGATCACGAGGCGCCTGGGAATGCCAGCCTGGGCTCGTGCAATCGGTGTGTTGCGCAACGTGGGTAGAAAATATGCCGCCCCGGTCAGGCCCAGAGACTGCAGTAGACGGCGACGATTGGCGTTGGTAATGCTCATATTTTCTACCTCAACGTTCAAACGGGGTTCGGTATCGGAAGGTATCGGTCTTGACGAGGCCGTTCAGCATCCCCGCGAAATCGCCCTGGTTGGCGACCGTCCGGTCGGTGATGCGGGCGATGTTGCAACCGTCTTCGTCGACGACGGAGCGAGAAAGTGCGTAGCGGTAGAAGTGTTCGACGAAACACTGCGCTACCTGTTCGCTCTGCGCGATGGCGTCGATCATTTCGAGACCGCTCGCATAGTCGCCGTCCATGTCGCCCGTGTCGGTGATGGCAGCGGAGGTATCGACTGCCTTCATCGAACCATCGGCCACTTTCTCCATGGTGCGATATTTTCCAATAGCATCGTATCCTTCGAATCCAAAGCCGATGCCATCGATCTGAACGTGACAGCTCTTGCAGAGGGTCAGCGCCTCGTGCTCCATCACGGTGCGTTCCCGCTTGGTCAGGTTCGATCCGGGGACCGGGGCCGGTTCCTTGGTGTTCAAATCCATTGGCGGTGGGGGCGCAGGCTGGCACATGATGTGCGACATCATCCAAACGCCGCGCTTGATGGGAGAGTGTTCACTGCGCGCGGCGAGGCCCGCAAGAATCGCGGGTTGGGTCGCGAGACCCTTGCGCTCGGTAGTGTTGAGATCGACCCGCTGCAGACCGGATCCGCCCGGTGCGCCAACGCCGTAAATCGCAGCGGTTTTCGCCGAAACAAAGCCAACGTTGCTGGTCAGCAGCGTTTGCAGTCCGCCGCCGTCTCGCAACAAGGTTTCATCGATGTACATATCGAGCCCAGCTTTCATGTCTGCAGCCACGGTCTTGTCAAAGCCAGGAAAGACCGCAGCGTCCTTGTCCTCGGCAAAACTCTCGATGCGACCGATGTCCAGCCATTCTCGGCCGAACTGGCCTAGCGCCGATGCTGACCGGGTGTCTTTCACCAAACGCAACACCTGACCTTCAACACCCGCAGGTGTGTCAAGCCCACCGTCCGCAGCGGCTGCAAACAAATCGGCATCCGGCATGCTATCCCAGAACAGGTACGAAAGGCGCGACGCCATTTCGTATCCGGTCAACTTGACCTTGCTGCCCGAGCCGTCGCCGTACTCGACCCTATATAGAAACTGCGGGGTCTGAATGATGCCGTTGACCACGAGGCGCATCGTCTCGTTGAAATCGTAGGTTGCTCGCATCGAACTGTAGTACGCAACCAAACGCTCGCGCTCGCCGTCGTCCAACGGTCGGCGAAACGCCCGTTGCGCGAAGCTATTCACGAAAGCGTCGAAACAAGCCTTCTCACCATTCGCGGCCGAGGGTGGACAAGCAGCGATCCCCAGCTTGCCGAGGCCCCCCGATACAATGGCACCCACGTCCTGTGAACCCGTTTCCAGGGATTCAACCAGTTCGGTTGACGGCGTTTGGCCCTGCGCGTGATTCGTGAAACCCTCAAACGGTGTTTCAAGCGGAAGTGTGGGACGTTTCGCGGCAGGCAGCTCAAGTGGCGCAATCAAGTCGAGGATCGAATTGTGGTACTCAGGCGTGGTCAAGCGCACAAGCGGCGTTGCCGCGAGCGAAGGATTCTCGGGATTGTCGCACTTCAACTCGTGGGTCGGATTGCGCTTTAACGAATCCTTCGCAATGGGCGGTAAAACCACATCGTCATCACCCTTGCCGCCGCCGCCACTGCCGCGGGAACCGGTGGTCTCCCCGCTGCAAGCTGCCCCCAGGAAAACAAGGGCAAACGCTGTCAAAAACCAGGGTCGTCGTTTCATGGACCGTCCTTCGTGTTCCACTGCCTTATGGAAGACGTCCGTGAAAGACATCGTGGCTCAACAAAAGTTAACAGGACGTACCATGTGCTCGCTCTGGTACTTCCGGACCATCGCTCCTTTTCGCGGGCGGCTCTACGCGCCAGACGGTACGCGATTGCGATACAACTTCGGGTCAACCGCTGCATTCATCGCGCCTACGTCGAGCTGACCGCCCACAAACGCGTTGATGCGTGCAGCCTGGGTCGCCGGATCTTCAATGGTGCGCGAATAGCTCACGTAACAAACCTGGACGTGCGGCGCAGTGCGTATCCAGCGTTCGACCTCGTCGAGGTGCGCAACAAAGAGCTCCTTCATCGCTTGATCTTCGGAGCGATTCTCTTCGCCGCGGTTGCCCAGCATTTTTTTCTGTGAGGCCAGTACCTCATCCAGGTGACGGCGCATGAACACAACCCGGTACTGACGATCGCTCGGGAGGTCTTTTAAAAGCTGCGAAATCACTTTGACGACTTTGCCCTCGGCACCATCAAGCCAGGACTGATCTTTTGCGATTTGCTTGACCCGCTCGAGCTCGAAATAACCACGCGGATTGTCATCGTCGGCAGTGCGCTCGCCATCAGTGATCGTCGCAAGGCCCCCCGCCGACAGCATGCGCATCATGAGCGACGTCCCTGACCGGGGAAGCCCTGAAACCACGTAGATACAATCGCTCATTGCGACGATTGTACGAAAGCAGGTTGGTGGTGTCGATTTTCCTGCTGTCGCGTTTTTTCGGGGCCCGGATCGTGCGTGATAGCGTCGGCGTTGTGCGAATTTCTCCGCTCCGTCTGACCGTTGCCGTTCTGTTTTACGCCACTTTTTCGGGCATGAACGTGGCACTCGCGAAGGAACCTGTCATCGATCTGCAACTGAACCAGGCGCAGTTTCACGTTTACCGCGCGGGACTCATCTTGCCCTTCACGGCCGACGGTTTTCGCAAGTACTCGCAGGAGTATGGACAGCCCTGGGGACCCGTGATTCGCCACGAGAATCGTCCCGGGCGTGTGCTCAAGACGTCGACCACCGCCCTCTCCTTTCCCTCTGCGGGAGGCGCCGCCACGCTGCTCGTCCGAGGCCATGGCCTCGTGGCGGGGCAAAAGCTATCGGTTCATTTGAATGGTCAGCTCCTGAAGAACACCGACTTGCCAGCCAGCTGGAGTACGATTGCCATCGAGGTTCCCGCTGGAAAATTGAAGGCCGGCGAGAACAGCCTTCGAATGAGCTTCGGTAAGGCGAGCATGGCTGGCGGCAACAAAAGTTTCGGACTCTTGCATTCGGTTGAGATTGCGGTCGGTTCCGTCGAAGGTGATACGCCTGACGAGTGGCCCACAGCCCTGCCCGTTCGGTTGATCAGCATCGGCAATGAAAAACGCCAGAGCTTGACGGGATTTTCGACCCTCGCGATTTTCACCGAGATCCCCGAACGTGCCACATTGAGCCTGTCAACAGGTGTTACGGTTGGCGAACAACGTCTGCAAATCAAGGCTGATACGGCCGATGGCAGTGTTCAAACGTTGTTTGACGGCACCCAGAAGACGGGTTGGGTGGCCCGCAAGATCGATCTCGGAAAACTCGCCGGAAAACTGGTGCGGCTGTCATTCACCGCAGGCAGCGCCGATCCATCCTCGGTTGCCACGGTTGCGTGGGGTGAGGCACGCATCGACATGGCAACGGCGCCCGCCCATGAGGTGCCCCGCTTCAAGAACGCAATCCTCTTTGTTGTCGACGCATTGCGCGCAGACCGGCTGTCCATCTACGCGAAAACCCGCGTCGCGACGCCACACTTAAACGCCGCCTTCGAGCAAAAAGGCATCGCGTTTTTGCACAACCAGGCGGCCTCGCCCTCATCGCCACCCTCGCATGGGAGTATCCAGACCGGCATGATCCCGCGCGTTCATGGTGTTTCGGGGGACAAAGAAAAGCTTGTACCTGGAACACCGATGATAAGCACACAACTTGCGGCGGCTGGATTCGCCACCGGTTACTACGGCAACAACCCTTTCGGCATGGCGCGGCTTGAAGCCCCGGGGCAGTGGACGGAATTCCACCAACCCAATCAGGAAGGCAAAGGCATCGACTGCGTGGCACTGGTCAACGAGATGATTGGTTTTGCAACCAAACAGGCGAAGGCGGGAAAACGGTTTTTCATCTCGTCATTGCCCTACGAGCCGCACACGCCGTATCTCTATCACAAAGGCATCACGGATAAGTATCACAAGGGCCCCTGGGATCCGGTGGTTGGCAAGGTGGTCAACGGCGACCTGCTTGGCAAAATCGTCTCGAAGAAAGTGGTACTCAACGACGCGCAGTGGAATCAATTGAAGGCGCTTTATGATGGCGAAGTCGAACACACCGACGAATGTTACCTGCAACTCATGAAAGGCCTGGAAAAGGCCGGCATCGCCGATGAAACGCTTTTTGTACTGACCGCCGATCACGGCGAAGGCATGCTTGAGCACGGATACATGGGACACGCCTACGGGCACTGGGGCGAGGTCGGCAACGTGCCGCTCATTTTCTTTGGAAAGGGACTTGGCAAAGGGACCAAATCCACGGTGGTTTCCACCCATCTCGACATCGCACCAACGCTCATCGAACTGCTCGGCGCGAAACCGGACGAGCGCATCCAGGGGCAAAGCCTCGTTCCGAGCATTGCCCGCAACGGCGCGTGGACCCCTCGCGTGGTGTCACTCGAATACGGTCGAAGCTATTCCCTGCGCTCGAAAGATTTCCGCTACATCGTCGACTACGGCGGCAACGAAATGTTCTACGACCTTCAGCGCGATCCCAGCGAGCAGAAGAACCTCATCGAGACCGATCGATTTGGACTGCGCTACCTGCGCGATCTGTCTGGTTTTTTCCTGACCCATCGAACTGCGTGGCGCACCGAATCCTGGGGTGATCTCAACAATCACCGCTCGGGCTTTGTGAGGGCTGCGCTTGTACCGGCTCCAGCGGACTGAACCCTCACCGCTGGTCGGTCTGCCGTTGCAATGTGATAAGCTATCAGACGGTTTGAATTCAGAAAGCTCATCGGTCGGCGCTCCCGAACGTCTCAAACGTATCGCAGCATGGGCTGTCCTGGTTGTTTGCTACGCCACCATCTATTTCCCGGCCATTGGCCACGACTTCGTTTGGGATGACCGCGCGACTATCCTCACCAATCCAATTTATCAAGGTCCCATCCTCGACGGTCTCGTTGCGACCCAGATGGACCTTCTGGGCAAAGAAATCAACCAGCTATCGGGATCTGAAGTTGCGCATGATAGCTATCGTCCTCTACTTTTCCTGTCGCACCGACTCGACATCGAGCTGTTCGGGTTTGACGCTCGAGCACTGCACACGACGAACATTCTTACCGGATTCGCGGCCGTGGTGGCGCTGTTTTTATTCGCGAACTTGTGGCTCGGTTCCTGGTGGCAGGCTTTCTTCGTCAGCGCGATCTTCGCGCTTCACCCCGTGCAGGTTGAAGCCATTGCTTATATTTCGGCGCGCAGCGATGTACTCGCGACGCTGTTTATTTTTCTCGCCACAGCAGCGGCACTGCGGCAACGGAATTCAACAGGCAGCAGGCGTGTCGGGTGGTCAATCGTGGCCCTTGTTTGTTTCCTTGCCTCGCTGTTGAGCAAAGAATCCCTCGTCGGATGGCCGATCGCGCTGACGTTTATATTCTGGTCTCGGACCGGATTGAAAGGGCAATGGAAGTTCGTTGCTTGTACGGTGGCAGTGCTGATTGGGTATCTCGTCCTTCGAGTTCAGATCGCCGGAACCGGCACTGGTGGTGGCTTGACACAGTCGCTTATCGCGCTTCCCGGTATCTGGCTTGAAGCGATTCGCATCGCCTTCTATCCACTGGACCTTTCGACCGAGCGCCTTCGCGATTCTGCCTATACGCCCTACGGGTGGGGAGCCCTCCTGCTATTACTGGTTGTCGGCGCCGCCACGATAAGAAAACAAAGTTCCGCCTGGACCCAAACCGTGCGGTTTATTCTAGCCGGATTGGCGTGGACGTTTCTGATGATTGGTCCCTCGGCGCTCGTAATCGTACTACACGGAGCCCTGTGTGATCGCTATCTTTTCCCACCCCTCGCGGGAGTGGCCGTCGCCACCGTTTCCGCAAGTTCCTACTTATTGCGGACGCGCCCGAGGCTGGGTAAAATCGCGTTGGGCGTCGTCGCTATTTTCACCGCGATGGGAATTGTTATCTCGGCCATTCAGGTTGGGTTCTGGAAAAACAATCGGAAGCTGTATGCCCGTGCCGTTGAAATGGCGCCCAACTCATCGATGGCTTTTTACAGACTCGGATATTCGTTCGCAGCCGAAAGGCAGTCCGAAAAAGCCATTCCACTGTTCGAACAAGCACTTGAACTTGATCCGCTCAACGAAAGGGCTCGGAGCAACCTTGGAGTCTCGTACTTGGCCCTTGGTGACCTGCAAAAGGCAAAGTTTCTCTTCACCCAGGTCGTTGCACACGATCCCACATACTATCGGGCCTGGTACAACCTTGGGCTCGTCGAAATTCAACTAGGAAACAACAAAGCTGGGTGCGAGGCACTCGATCGAGCGCTGGGCATCAACAGTAATTACCCTGCAGCGAGGAACCTCAAAGCCGCCGCCTGTTTTTCTTCGGAAAATCCGAAACAGTAACGCTACTACCGAGAACTGACCCTCATCTGTCAATGCTCGTTCACTACAACGGACTCTCTATCGTTAGCGCCGTGGTGGGAGGCCGCCGCAATATCGTTCAGGCCGCGGTCGCGTCACCAAGCTGAAAACCCGCGTGCAACACGCGCAAGGCGAGCTCGCTGTACTTCGCATCGATGACGCACGAGATCTTGATCTCGGAAGTTGAGATGAGCTGAATGTTGATGTTTTCGCGGGCGAGAATCTCGAACATCTTCGCGGCAACGCCGGCGTGTGAACGCATGCCAACGCCAACGATCGAAACCTTGGACAGGTTGTCCTCGGACAAGATCTGGCTTTCGGTCACGACCCCGGACTTGAGCACGACCTCGCGGGCACGCTTGAGATCGCCCCGGGGCAAGGTGAAGGTCAAGTTGGTGCGGCCTTCGGTGGACAGGGCCTGAACAATCACATCGACCACCACGCCAGCGTCGGCGAGTGGTTTAAAAACTCTGGCGGCAATGCCCGACGTGTCCTGAATGCCGACCAGCGTGATTTTCGCCTCGTCCTTGGTGGCAGCAACTCCTGAAACGAGAACTGATTCCATGGCTTTTTCTTCCGGC
>JAYUPZ010000242.1:0-8870 GCA_043759805.1 Myxococcales bacterium
CGCATTGGCGCTGTCGCTACCCTTTCGCGAAACTTCCAAAAGAGTTTTGTCAGACCCCTGCTTGATCTGCCCAACGTTGAACTCGTATTACAGTCCGGAAGTTTGCCCGAACTCTTGACCCGACTGGGAGCACACAGCCTGGATCTGGTTCTTTCAAATCGTGCGGTTCAAGGGGACGCGCAGAACGCCTGGCGATGTCAGCGGATCGCGCGGCAAGCGGTGAGTCTCGTGGGGGCACCACGCCCAGGCGGTAAGCCCTTTCGCTTCCCTGATGACATGACCGGCCTACCGTTGATCTTGCCCAGCTCTGCCAGCGACATCAGGACGGCTTTCGATTTGATTTGCGACCAATATGGCATTCGGTTCGTGGTGGTGGCGGAAGTGGACGATATGGCGATGTTACGCTTGCTGGCGCGTGCCGGCACGGCCGCAGCAGTTGTTCCCACAGTTGTCGTTCGCGATGAGCTGCGCGACGGAACGCTACAGGAGTACTGCCAGCTACCCGGCCTCCACGAAAGCTTTTTCGCAATAAGCGTCAAGCGACACTACCAACACGCCTTACTCAAGAGTCTGCTAGCGCGAAGTGAAACCGATGTGCTCGCTCCAAAGGGAAAACGAGCCCAACGGAGAAAACATGCACCTCAGAGTAAAGCTCAACGGCGGCCCCCTCCGTCCAAAGGCGGCGTCTTTTGAGGTTTTGGGGGGCATCGGAATCCGATCGGCCGGCATCTGAAACGGGCATCGGCAGCAGCCTTGCAATCCGAATCGGTTTTTCCTCGATGGGTTGACCGAATTTCCGATGACGATTCGTTTCGTTAGACCACATCCAACGGGTAGGAGGTAACAAACCGATGAGACCACTACCCACAACAGCCCTTCAGAACGCAACGGCGGCATCGCCGTTCACGGTGGTACTGGCGGGTGGAGACGGTGTTCGACTTCAAACCCTGACCCGAGCGATCTACGGCCATTCGGTTCCGAAACAATTCGCGCAGCTCGCGGGGGACGCCTCGATGTTGCATGAAACGGTCGAACGGGCCCACCGGATAAGCGATGCGAAACGCATCGTGGTCGTGGTGAATCACCAACATTTGGCGATGGCCCAACAGCAGTTGGAGGCCTTTCCCCGGGTACAGTTGGTCGAACAACCCTTTAACGCCGGGACCGCACTTGGCATCGGGCAAGCGCTCCGAACGGTGCTGGCACAGGACAAAGATGCAACGGTCTGCTTCTTGCCTTCCGACCACTATTTCGATGAGCCCGATGTGTTCATGGAACACGTCCGGGCACTTGCGTACGCCTCACACGACAGCGCCCTAACATTGGTTGGCGTGAAAGCGGAGCGACCTGAACCGGAACTTGGCTGGATCGTGCCGGGCAAGGTACTGGAAACGATCAACGGACGATGGCTGGCCGAGGTGGAATCGTTCCACGAAAAACCCACGGACAATCAACTCCAGCGATTGCTCGCAAAAGGGGCATTACGAAATACGTTTGTGATGGCAGGCAAAGCGCGGAGCTTCTGGAAAGCAATCGAGCACCATCTACCTGAACATGCGGATGCGTTCGAATTCGCATCACGTACCTCAGCTCCGTGGGCACGTGCCGCGGCCATTCAAGCCTACCGAACATTGCCGCCCGCGAACTTCTCCGTGGAGGTATTGCAAAAATGGAAGGCGGTTCGGGTTTTTGATGTGCCGGACTGTGGCTGGTCGGATTGGGGTACGCCCGAGAGGGTCTTTGCCAGTCTAAAAGGCAAACCGGCTTTCTACCGGTTACAGGCGCGTTTGACCGACGGCGTACGTTCCATGTACCCCCAAGTCAACTCGCGAGCTAGACTAAGCTAGACTCGCGGGCCGCATCGCAATGGAATGGCTCAACTACCACCACCTGCTCTATTTCCATACGATCGCACGTGAAGGATCCATCGCGGGCGCGGCGAAGATTCTTCGACTCGCTCAACCAACCATCAGTGGGCAACTGAAACTGCTGGAAGATCAACTCGGCGTTCAACTCTTCGAACGGAAGCGAGGCGGACTTGACCTGACCGACGCCGGAAGGAAAGTATTTCGATACGCCGATGAAATTTTCGCCATCGGCAATGAACTCAAACAGTCGGTACGCGGCGGAAAAAACGATACTGGTTGGAACCTCCGCGTGGGTATCGTGGATGTCGTTCCCAAGTTGATCTCATACCGACTCATCGAACCGGCGCTCATGTTGCCCACACCGGTCCGTATAACCTGTCTCGAGGGAAAATTCGACGATCTGCTAGATCAACTCGCCCGCAACCGATTGGATGTCGTGATTTCCGACACGCCAGCCGCTCGCGCAGGCGACTTGCAGGTGTTTAGCCATTTGCTGGGGGAGACCACGGTTTCAGTTTTTGGTTCACCGGGACTCTCGAACACGTTCCGCCGCGGATTTCCAGGCACACTGACGGGCGCCCCCGTCCTGCTTCCGACCCGGGGCTGCGTCTTGCGCGGGCTGCTCGACGCCTACTTTAGCAAACACAAGATTGAACCCAATGTCATCGCCGAGTTCGAAGACAGTGCACTGGCCAAAGTATTCGGCCAATCCGGCCGAGGGTTGTTCTTCTCACCAACAGCGATTTCGCATCAAATCTGCAAGACCTTCGAGGTCGAGGTGCTCGGGGAATTGACCACCATCAGAGAAAGATTCTTCGCGATAAGTGTTGAACGTCGCTTGAAGAATCCGGCGGTCGCTGCGATCACCGAGGCCGCTCGAAACGATCTGTTCCGCTGATAGCTGTCATCAATTCTCGAAAAGCATTTCCCGACAGATTCCGCGGCGAACAAAGGCCTTCTTCAATCGCATCAGTGCTGCTGCTTCCAGTTGACGCGCCCGCTCTTTCGATACACCGAGGGTCGGCTGGAAGTCGGCGAGTGAGAGGCAGTCGTCTTGCAAAAACCGCCCAGTCACGATGCGTTGTTCGCGTTCATTGAGTTGCGAAATTGCTTCGCTCAAGACGTTGCTCAACCGCGACCTGTCCGAAAGCGCAATGGCTTCGTCCTCGCCGATTGTCTCAATACCGATCCCCTGCTCTTCCTCGAAGGACTCGGTGTTCAGTTTCCGCGTCGCCACAAGCTGCATCGCTCCTTTTGCCCAGACGAGCGCATAAGTCGAGAATCGAAAGCCGCGTTCGGGATCAAAGCGATTCGCAGCCTCAACAAGGCCAAGATATCCTGCCGAAATAAGCTCCTCAAGCTCGGCCTCGCCGTAGCGAAAGGGACGAGCGACCTTCTTGAGCAAGGGCAACATCGTCTCCATCACCTTGCCAAGCGCCTTCGAATCTCTTGTCGCCCTCCAGCGTCGGAAAAGCACAAGCTCCTCGGCGTGTGACAAGAACTCAATCCGCTTTGCGCTGTTCATGGTTTGACGATGCTCCGCCTAGTCTCGCCCGTCGATTCGGTATTTCGAGAACGCGTCGATGGAAATTCCGTCGCCACCCTTTCGCAGGAGTCTTCTCGGTAAGTGAACGGCCGGCTGCCGCGCCAACCGATTCCGCCGCGGCATTCAGCGCCGAATCCGCATCGGGACGTTCCGAGTTAACGATATGTACGCCACACCGCGGCCCGGAGAAAGACAAATTGCAGCGAATGTCACGGGTGGAAAGTCTTTGAAAATTGAGCGACGCCGACTCAATATGGGGCCCGAAACGGGCCAGTACCTGGTGGATTCGTCTGGCGAATGCATCTGTCTGCTGCCTGGTTAACCGTACTTCAGTGTTGTGAATGTTCAAGATCATCGCGCGTCCCCTTTGAAGGCCTTTTTGTGACCACGATCGCCGGATGACCATCGGATTTTGCAGGCAGAGACCACGCTTTTTTGGATGGACCTACAAGTTTTCCATCGGCGGCCTATTTTGTTCGCAAAAGGCGCACCAGATCGCGCACGGTTCGATGCGCTTCAAGGGGGTGACGCAAGTGAACAGACCCGTCCACGTCGTAGTGGTTCCGTCGACCGATTCGGGTTGGCTTCACGATGTGCCCCTTTGTGAGATCGGCCAAGATGTTTTGGACAGCCCGCTCCGTGATACCGACGATGTTCGCCACGTCTCGAATGCGCGCATTGGCGTCCTGCGCCAGACAGAGTAAAACGTGTGCGTGGTTGCTCAAAAAGGTCCACGACGGACCGGCGGTCGGTTTTTTGACTGGCATGGGCGGCTCCGACGAAGTATTACACGCATTGTACTTCATGTTTTATGTTTCATGCTACAGTTTTCATGCATCTTATTTCATAGGTAGCTGAACCCGCCATGCCAGAACACCATTCTCCAGAAACTGGACGCTCCCTTCGACGGGTTGGACAGCTGCTTGTCCGACTCCGCAGCGAACTACAAACGATCGTGATTTACGCGGTGGCGATTGGGTTGCTGTCGCTTGCGACGCCCATTGCGGTCCAGGTGCTGATCAACACGATCGCGTTTGGGGGGGTGACGCAGCCCCTCGTTGTCGTGGCGGTATTTTTGGCACTGGCACTCGCACTGTCTGCGTTCTTTCGGACGGCACAAACCATCGTGGTGGAAATGCTTTCCCGGCGAATGTTCGTCGAGACTGCCGCACGGTTTGCTCACAACCTCGCCATCGAGGTCGGTGGGTCTACCCCGCCCGGAAAACTACGGGTTCTCACCAACCGCTTTTACGACGTGGTCACGCTTGAAAAAGCACTCTGGTCGTGGCTGCTCGACGGTGCGGCGGCACTATTGCAAATACCACTCGGACTCGCACTGCTGGCGTTGTACCACCCTTTCCTGCTGGCATTCGGTCTGGCCATTTCGGCGGCAGCCCTGTTTATCGTGTTCATCCTGGGACGGGGCGCGGTGGCAACTGCCATCGCTGAATCACACGAAAAGCACAGAATGGTGTCACGATTGGAGGAGATCTCGGAAGCGCCATCCCTTTTCGTGGGGACGTACGGTCGCGACCACGCGATGCGTACCATCTTGAAGATCAGCAATGGCTGGTTAACCCAGCGCGAATCCCATTTTCGAATCTTGTTGCGGCAAATGGTCGGATTCTGGGCACTCGAAGTTATCGCAAGTGCATCGTTGCTCATTATCGGTGGTGGTCTGGTCATCGCAGGCCAGCTCACCCTCGGACAACTTGTTGCGGCCGAGCTTGTCCTTGCGCTTACCGTGGGTTCGTTATCCAAGATCGCAAAGATCCTGCCGAAGGTGTACGACGCGGAGGCCTCGCTCGCCAAACTGGCCTCGATCGAGGAACTGAATCCGATGCAGGAGCCTATTGCCCCCCTAACTTCGATCAGGGGCCCGGGAAACCTGGTAGCGCAAGAGATCGTCCTCGGCGTCGATGGCGAACCTTTGACCGAGGCCATCTCGTTTGCGTCGCCTGAAACAGGGGTGACGCATATCGTTGGAAGCACTGCGGCCTTGAATGCATTTTGCGCGGCGATTTATCGACGCAAGCCCATTCTCTCCGGAAAACTTCAACTGGGTGATCGACCCATTGAAATGTGGAGCCCCGATGAACTTTTCCAGAAAGTTCATCTTTTGTCGGATCATCTTCTGCGAAACCGAACCGTATTCGAGCAACTCCGTATCGGGTCCCCCGATGCCGATGATGTCGCTGTCATGAAGGTCCTTGGCACGGTTGGTCTCGGGCAAATCGTTGCATCGCTCCGACGGACAGGCGCCGATCCACGCAATATCTCCGAACACTTGACGCCCGAACATCGATTCGCGGTTGCCGTTGCGCGCGCGATTCTGGAAAAGCCAACGGTCGTGATTTGTCCTCCCTCCCTGGCCGGACTGGCACCGATATGGCGTCAACATTTGACGGCGATCCTCTCCGATCCGTCACACGGATGGTCGTGCCTTTTCCTGGTGCAGAACAGGGGTGATTCGCCACAGGCGACCTCAACCGTACTCCTGGCACATGCGAAAAATACAGACCGACCGGAGATGTTGTCGTGATCGTCACCTCCGCGCAACTCGCCAAGGAGATGTTTGCCCGAACCCGCATCCCATCGTTCGTAAAGCGGGCGGGATGGGTCACATGCTTCGCAGTGCTCGCGACCGTCGTCTTGCTGTTGATTGCGCCCTGGCAACAATCCGTTCTCGGTACGGGCGAGGTCATGGCACGGGCGCCGGTTGATCGCCAACAACGCATCGACGCACCGATCAAGGGACGCATCGTTAGCTGGCATGTGGTCGAGGGCAGTCGTATTCGTGCGGGCGATCCCATCGTCGAGATATCCGACGTGGATCCTCGCTACGTGGAGCGACTCAATCAACGCATGGCTGCCACCCGCGATCGGCTTGAAGCTACCGTATCACAAACGGGCGTCTATCGGGACCAAGAACGTTCCTACGAACGTTCGCGACAGCTCAAGGTCAAGGCGGCAGCGTTGAAGGTGCTCATGGCCGAGCAGAAAGTTCAGGCCGCCACCCAGAAACTCGAAGCAGAAAAGGCAGAACTCAAGACGACCGAACTCAACCTCGTCCGCGAGCGTCGACTGGTTGAACAGGGGCTTTCCTCGAGACGTGTGCTCGAACTGGCGGAGCTTGCCGAGACGAAAGCCCGTGCCGGGTTGAACCTGCGTCACGCAGAGCTAAGCGAAGCACAGTCCAACCTCGCGGCCGAAGAAGCAGAGCGCTATCAGGTCGATGCAGAAAGCACCACCAAATCGCAATCAGCCGCCGCCGATGCAATCAAGGCAGGTGCCGACTCCGCGTATGCCAACGAAGATCTGGCCAAGCTGGAGGTCGAACTCGCACGACAGAATGCGCGCCTCGTCACGGCACCGAGAGACGGCACCATCCTTTCAATCAATGGAGGTCTTGGCGGCAGGGTCGTGTCCATAGGAGACGAGTTGGCCGTGCTGGTACCGGATACCGACTCGCGCGCGATCGAATTGTGGATCGATGGCAACGATCTGCCGTTGATGTCCGAAGGACGCGCGGTCCGTGTTCAATTCGAAGGATGGCCTGCCGTACAATTCGTCGGGTGGCCATCCGTTGCGGTCGGAACCTTCGGCGGACGCATTGCGGTGGTCGACGCCAGCACAGTGCGCGTGGGACAGTTCCGCGTCCTAATCACACCCGATCCAACAGAGCCTGCATGGCCTTCTCCCGAGCGTCTACGACAGGGCCTTCGTGCCCAGGGCTGGATCCTTCTCGATCAGGTTCGGCTGGGATGGGAATTGTGGCGACGTTTCAATGGATTTCCCCAGTCCATCGTACGACCCGAAAAGAACGGCGCTGGAAAGGATAAGGCAAAGAAAGCGTCATACAGCGAGGATGAACCATGAAAACCCCTGCGACCTTGCTGATGGTCGGCGTGCTGGGACTGGCCGTCCTTCCAGGTCGAGTGCGTGCACAGGCCACGGGTGTGCTACAGCTCGACGAGGTTCTTCGATCCGTTGACCAACACTTTCCAAAGATCCGGGCAGCGTTCGAGAAAACCGAAGCGGCGCGCGCAAAGCAGCTGCAAAGTGAAGGCGCCTTCGACCTGAATCTCAACGGCAAAGCGCAACACCTGATTCGAGGAGAGTATCCCTCTTCCTCGATTGACACCTGGATTGAACAGCCCACTACCCTCTGGGGTTTGAAGGTGGAAGCCGGATATCGAAACGCCTCGGGGTTTCCAGTTTACGACGGGAAAAACGTCACCAGCACCAACGGCGAAATTCGCCTCGGTGTATCGATTCCGCTGCTGCGAGATCGTGCCGTCGACGACAATCGCTTTGAACTCAAGAATGCCAAACTGGGTGTGGAACGTACGTCACAGGAACAACGATGGGTTCGATTGCAATCACGCCTCAAGGCCGCCAGCGTCTACTTGAAATGGGTCGCGCTTGGTCAAAAACGCGTCGTGGCAGAACGCTTGCTGCAAATTGCGAGCGTCCGCCAGACGGGTATCGAACGTCAGATCGACAGCGGACAGATCGCGCCCATTGAACGTGTCGACAACCAACGGCTCATCATCAGTCGAGAGGAACGGCTGGTTGAGTCAACACAACAGTTCGAGCAAGCAAGCCTCGAGTTGAGTCTCTTTTGGCGGGGGGAAGACGGTCGACCGGCGCTGCCCACCGCCGGCGCGCTGCCGAGCTGGCCACCAGCGTCAATTGTGGACGGAAATCTGTCCTACGATCTCGACCAGGCCATCGCCAACCGTCCCGACGTAGCGGCCTTGCGCCACGCAGCGGAGCAACTTCAAGCCAGGGTTGAGGTGTCAGAGAACCGCCTAAATCCCACAATGGATCTCCGGGTAATCGCCAGCCAGGACTCGGGAGAAACACGCCCCTACGCTCCCTTTGCCGAATCCTTCAACGAGAGCGAGGTCGGCGCGGCTCTAACCTTTAAACTGCCGATTCAACGACGCAAAGCACGAGGAGAAGTGGACCAGTCTCTGGCGGAACTGGCCGCGAACTCGGCCGAACTCGAACTGACGACCGACGTGGTACGCATGGAGATGGCGCAGGCGAAACTTGTCGTCAAGGCGACCCATCGCCGAACCGATCTGGGAAGACAGGCCACCCTGGCCGCGCTTCAGATGGAAAGCGCAGAACGTCAACGATTTGAGGAAGGCCAGAGCACGCTGTTGCTGGTCAACCTGCGCGAGCTGGCCACAGCCGAGACCGAGTCGCGATTCATCGAAGCCTGGGCCGATCACGAACTGGCTCGCGTCGCATTACAAGCGGCAGCTGGCGTTCTGTAGCACCGAACACCGGCTCAGGCACGTGCACCCAACAAAAGCGTCACACCAAGCGTGTCACATCTAACCCGCAGCACATGTTCGTCCCCCGCGATCAAGATGGCAAAACGCCTTTCCACGTCAGCGTAGGTCCCCTTCGGGGCCGACTGAGCGCTGAAGGTGACACCGACA
>JAYUPZ010000243.1:0-4238 GCA_043759805.1 Myxococcales bacterium
GGCACGCCTTCGAAGCGCATGGATGGAACGCCGTGGGCCGCTTTGTGGAAGGGTCCCGAACACGTCGTTTTCGGCCACGATGCGCTTCGAGGCCTGCAGCAACATCCTTTCGCGACAGGACTTGATACCGGTTGTGTCTACGGAGGACGATTGACTGCGCTCATTCTGCCCGAGCGCAAGCTGGTTTCGGTTGCCGCAAGTCAATCGTATTGCACGATTGATTAAGCGTTCAATTGCGAAAGTTTTCGATGATGAGATCCGCGTAGCCGTCGGCCGGCCTAAATCGAAAAATCTTTCCGTAGAAGGTCAGCTCTGCTTGTAAAACGCGTTCAATTGTTTGCGCGCGGCGAAACCCGTGCTGTTCCCCCTCGAATGAAAGATAGGCGGTGGGCACCCCACGCGTTCGCAGGGCCTCCACCATGGATTCGGTTTGGCTCGGAGGGACGACCTTGTCTTCCAGTCCCTGAAAGAACAGCGTTGGAGACGTGATCAGCGACGCGGCGAATAGCGGCGATCGATCGTGATACACATCGGCTCGTTCGGGATACGGACCAACCAGTCGGTCGAGATATCGCGACTCGAATTTGTGGGTGTCGAGTGCCAGGGCCGATAAATCGGAAACCCCGTACGAACTTGCCCCGGCCGCAAAAATCTTGTGAAACGCAAGCGCACACAACACCGTGAATCCGCCAGCGCTGCTGCCTCGAATCGCCATGCGTTTTCCGTCGACGCGTCCCATGTCGGCGAGATGCCGGGCCGCATGGACGCAGTCTTGCACATCGCGGATTCCCCAGTGACCATCGAGCCGCTCTCGGTAAGCCCGTCCGTACCCGGTGCTGCCGCGGTAATTCACATCAACGACGGCGAAGCCGCGGCTCGTCCAGAACAAGATGGAGGGGGTGTTTTGTGCTGCGGTCGCAGCCGTCGGGCCACCGTGGGCTATTACAATCAATGGCGGCTTTTCTCCGGCCAGACCCTCAAAACCGTGGTGAACCGGCGCGTAAAAAATGGCATGGGCGATGTCCCCGTCGCTCGTTCGAAAGTCGATCGACTCTGGCATGCTGAGTTGTCCATCAAGGCGCCCCTTCATCCCGTCAGCGAGCGACGAACGCACCACGGTTGGTTCGGTCTCGCCAGCCGCCAAACAAACAACAGAACTGGGCATTGATGGTGACCCGGCAACAAGTGCGATCGTGCCGTCTGCCGCATGAAGGTGGCTTGCGCCGGTGATGCCGATGGGCAGTGTCGTCATGGTGTTTGATGAAAGGTGTATCTTGGCCAAGAACCACAGGCCGTCGCGGGTGTAAAGCGTGGCAATGTGCTGCGAATCGAGTTCGGCCCACGTGGCCATCCCAAGTTGCCAGAGCGGGAGCCCAAATTCAGCCGATTGTGACGCGAGCGGTTGGGCTTGTTGCTCGGGCGCGGCGCAATAGAGGTTCCAAAATCCCGTGCGATCATCCGCGAAAACCATTCGACCGTCGGAAAGCCAACCCGGTTGAAAAACCGAAGTTGTGGCGGTTGCCGTTTGTCCCCCTGCCATGTGTTTCGGTTGCCCAGGGACACCGGTGCGATCGACACGGGCGAGGTAGACTGCTGCGGCGTCCCACGGCATATGAGGATGATTCCAGGAAAGCCAGCAAAGAAAATCGCCATCGGGCGAGATCCGGGGTGTCGCATAGAAATCGGCGCCCGAAATAACAATGTTGATGGCGCCGGTGGAAAGCGAAACCTCCACCAGATGGTTCTCGACCGAGCCAGTCTGACCCGTGCGTTCACCGACACAAAAAATGCGGTCGTGTTTGCGATCGACGCAGAGATCGCCCAGTCGCCATGGCTCTTGTTCTGCCGTGATCGCGCGCGCCGGCCGGTCATTTTCGATGACGAAGAGACGCTGCGTGTGGAAGTCTACGAAATAGATGCTTTGCCCCTCGACAGCAAACGCACCACCCCCGTATTCGTGGACGCGCGTTCGTACGTTGAACGGTTCTGGTGTCACGGTGCAAATCGCTCCGTTCGGCAGGCGTCGACACAGCGCCAGTCGGCCCCCTTCGCTCGGCCTGCCTTCCGTCCAGTAGAGGGTTGAACCGCGGCCGGTGTCGCGGGTGACGTGGCAGACGCCCAGTCGCAGGCCTCCTGCGGCCAGGGCGCTTGCCGAAAGGGTCGAGGGCCAACTGCCAAAAGGGAGCGCCGTGGTGGACATCGAAGAAGCATCGCCACTTCGGGCCCTGGTTTCAATCGAAACCCCATCAAGATACAATCACACCAATGCCCGCCTCGCCGCGCGATCCCCGGATAACAGAATTGATTGCACAGGCAAGGGGCGCGGAGGGCAAGGGATACTGGCAAAAGGGTGCCGGGCTGATGGCAGAGGCGATGGCCTTATCTCCTGACGATGCCGAGATCAATGCACTTTTCGGCTGGTACACTTGGTGCGACGACTTCGCGGACAAGGCGGAAAGAGAGCAGGTGGGTTTACACCATTTGCAATACGCGACTGAATTAGACCGCAACAATCCCATTCCGCTTTTCTTGTTGGGAAAAATGCATCAGGCTTCGGGCGACGCCCCGCGGGCTCTACTGTCGTTCAAAAATGCACTCGCTGTGAGCCCCGGCTTTGCGCCCGCTTCCGAGTCCCTGAAAGAGCTCGCCGAAGCCGCACGCAGTGGAGCCAGGTCGGCCAAACCCAGGTTCGTTCGCCCCAGCCGTCCCGGTCGTGCCCGTGCCCTTGCTTTGAGCGGCGTATTCGCTGTGCTTTGTGTTGCGTATGCGGTGATGTTCCTTCAGGACAACGATCGCAAACGACTGAAGGAACTCGCGAGCACGATCGAGACGGGGTTGCCCATCGTGGATGGCTATCGCACGACGGAAGGCGGTGTTTCTTTTGTGGTCGACGAGGCCGATTGGGTTCGCCTGACGCCTGAAATGAGGAAAAACGAGCTTGAAGCCATCCGACTCCGCATCGCAAGCCGTGGCATCTCTCAGGTTCTGGTTATCGGTGGCAACAACCCGATTGCGCTCATCACGCCGGAAAAGGTGTGTACCGGTCGAGAATGCATCGCCTGGCCGAAGCGATAAAGTGAGGAACGGGAGGGTTCCATCCGCGCCACCGGTAGCGTCCCGGTTTTCGCGTTTTGCGGAGGGGACTTGTGCTATTTTGGCGGCGTCATGAAGCGACTTCTCCTCGTGGTGCCCGCCCTCATTTCGGCCTGGTTGGCATTGCCAACTGTTTCTGTAATGGAAGGAGCAATGGAAGGAGCGACGTTGATGATCCACGCAGGTGGATCGCCGGCTCTCGCGCAAAGTACGCCGCCGAGTGTTCGACCCAAATACAAGGGTCGCAAACACAAGGTGACCCTCGACAGTTCCCCGCAACAGGCCACCGTTTTTTGGGCCGTGCAAGGCAAGGACAGCGGCGATCCGAAAACCTACGGCATCGCAGGCTATACGCCGCTGACGTTGTCGTTGCCTCGTGGCGTGGTGAAGCTCGTGATCGAACAAGTTGGTTTCAAACCGATCGCGCAGGAGATCGACGTGAAACGCACGCAGAAAATGAGCTTCACTATGGAGCGTGCGCCTCGAACCGGGAGCCTCGATTTGCGATCGAGCAGCGACAACTCGGCGACCGGCGCTGAGGTTTTCATCGATGGTGTCAGCCGTGGCACGATTCCGAATGTTTTCGAGTTGACCGCGGGTCGTCACCAGCTTGAGGTCAAAAAGAAGGACTTCGTTAATTTCTCGGAGTGGGTGACGCTCAACGAGGCCGAGATCCGAACCCGTGATGTTTCGCTTAAGAAGGAAGCCGGCGCCGGTGGTTCAATTCTGATCATTGCCGACTCCGGCGTGGTCTTTCTCGATGGCGAAAAAAGGGACGCCGCACCCACCATGCTTGCGGGCGTAACGCCGGGCGAGCACGTGGTCGAGATTCGTAAAGAGGGCGAGCCGCCGTTTCGTACGATCGTCAAGGTCGAGGCAGGCCAGCAAGTCAAGGTGAGTGGCCCTCCGGCAGGTGGCTTGACCGGATCGTTGCGGGTGCTCTCAAATGAGCAAGACGTCGACGTGTATTTGGATGGTCGTATGATTGGCAAGGCGCCGGCCGAGTTGCCATCCGTGCAAGCCGGCCAGCACGTGATCGAGGGGAAAAAGAAGGGTTTTGTCGGTTCGGAGGAAGTCGTCAAGCTGACGCCCGGCGAACAGATGCTCGTGCGCTTGAAAATGGAGAAAGCGCCGGATGAAAAGCC
>JAYUPZ010000244.1:0-1919 GCA_043759805.1 Myxococcales bacterium
GTCGACCTGAAATCCCCTATCGAGGAGCGCCAGTGCAACCGAGGCGGCCAGTGATACGGCGGCCTCGAACGCAGGATCGGTGCCGTCCTTGTCGAGTGGTCTCGTCGTGTGGGGTTCATCCAGGACCACAACCGCTCTTTTGCCCGATTCTTCTTCTGACTCCCGCACGAGCAACCGGCGCCTTTTGGCGCTCGATCGCCAATGGATCTGCCGGGGATCGTCCCCCACCCGATAGTCCCGCATGCCGCTCCATTCACCAGCACGGCTTTGCCGGACGGTGTTGCTGGTGTTGTGTTGCGTAATCCCACCATCGAGTTGCAAGAAATCGACCGGTACAAGTGCAGGGTAAACGAGGAGCTGCGTTGCAACCTCGATGTCGCGTGACTTGCGTATCAATCCGAAGGGAAATCGGGTGGAGATTCGAAAACCGACAAAGTCGTGCAAGCCTCGTCTATGGAGTGTGTTTCGATAGGCTGTATCCTGTTGTCTGCCCGCCGGCAGCTTCAAGAAGTAACAACGCCGTTCAACCGGCCGTTCATCTGTCAGATCTTCTACCTCAAGCGAAAAAGTAGGCAGCTGTGTCTTTTCATTCCGTACCACGACGCCCATCAAAAATGGCGTTCCGGCGTGGATGCTGCCGGGTGGGCGTCTCGTCAATCGCAGATCGCGTAAACACAGCTCGGACATCACCCCGCTTGCCAGAATGAGAAACAACATCATTCCGAAGATCGCAAACAACAGATTTAGGCCGGCATTGATGGCGCCAAGGCCCAGCAGGAGGGTTGCGGCCATGAACCACCAACCCTCGCGCGTCATACGCAGGCGCCGCGGTAGCCAGGGGCGGGTCTTTCGAGGTGCGTTGATATTCACGGGGTTGCCCGATTCGAGATTAACCGGGTACCGGGAAGCGATCGACGATCTCTTCGATCACGCGTTCTGCGTCCTCGCGGGATCGCGAGCCGAGCGCACTCTTGCCCTGCAGCAAGACCCGGTGTGCAAGCGCCGGTACCGCAGTTTTCTTCAAATCGTCCGGCAATACAAAATCCCGTCCATCGGCCAGTGCGTTCGCGCGTGCGACGTTTCGCCATGAAAGCTGTCCGCGTGGTGATATCCCGAGCGAAAGCAGCGGAGAATTGCGAGTTTCACGGGCGACCGAAACAATGTATTCGGCCAGCTCGGAAGAAAGACGAATATGGGCGGCGGCTTCCTGAAGGCCTATCACGTCAGCCGGGGTCACGACGGTCGCAAGCCTTTCGAGGTTGTCGTTGGATGAGCCGCCCACCTGTAGCAATAGGTCGCGCTCGTCTTCGGCGGATGGATAGTCAATCCGGATGCGCAGCGAGAACCTGTCCATTTGCGATTCGGGCAAGGGATAAGTCCCGTAGTGTTCTTCAGGGTTCTGGGTGGCAATGACCATGAACGGCAGCTCAATCGCATGGCTTTTGCCGTCGACCGACACTTGATAGTCGTTCATCGCCTCAAGCAGGGCGCTCTGTGTTCTGGGTGTCGTACGATTGATTTCGTCCGCCAAAATGACATTGGCAAACACCGCGCCGGGCTTGAACACAAACTCGCCCTTGCGCTCGTCGAGGACGGAGACCCCGATGATGTCGGACGGCAACAGATCACTTGTGAACTGGATGCGGTGGAACGTACCGCCGATGGATGCCGCGATGGAACGAGCGAGGGTGGTCTTACCAACCCCAGGCACGTCTTCGATCAACAAATGCCCACGCCCAACCAGCGCGAGCACGGCGGCCCTTATTGCCTCGGGCTTACCCTTGATCACCCGCCCGATGTTTTGCTCGATGCGTTTGATGCACGCCGTCGCGGCGGAGGGGCTGAGGACTTTTCGGTCTGCCGGGAGAATTGGGCTCATGGTGTGCGGAAGCGGCACTATAGCCCCTCGCCCCTCTTGG
>JAYUPZ010000245.1:0-8841 GCA_043759805.1 Myxococcales bacterium
CGGATTTGGTCTCGCCAACTTCGATGCCATTGGTCAGTTCCAAACCAAGGACGAAGTTGGAAAACCAGTGGACGCATCCGGCACCATGCCCGATTCGGATCTCAACTTCGCCGGACCCGTTGAGCTGGCCAAGTTGCTTTCGCAGAGCAATGAGGTACGAGCCTGCCTGACCCGCCATTGGTTCCGTTTCGCGCTCTCGCGGCACGAAGACGCGGTCGATTCGTTCTCAATGGGAACGGCGTACAAGACGTTCTCGGACAAAAAATTCATTCTACGAGAACTATTGACGGCCATTGTGACAACGCGATCCTTTCTGTATCGCACCGTTGAAGCCACGGAAACTGTTGAGGTGAAGCCATGAATCGGAACTATTTTTCGAGGCGATCGTTCCTGGCCCATAGTGGACTGGGCGCTGCCATGGTCCCCTTGATGCCCGGACTCGGACGCGCCCAGGCTGCGCCGAAGCGTTTCATCGTGATTGCCGTTCCGAATGGTCATACGGATAAATTTTTGCCGACTGGAGGAGAAGCCAATTGGGTGATCAATCCCGATGCGGACTCACCCTTGAAGTCGCTTGAGCGTCACCGCAGCAAGGTCAACGTGCTGGGTGGAATCATTTTGCAAAACGGATGGGACACCACCCACGTCGTCACAAATGCCGCGCCCGAACGCGGGTTCAAACCCGGCGCACTCGGCGGCCACGCTGCGCCGTGCATCTTGTTGTCGGGCGCGGTCGGAACGGAAGGTCCGCGGCAGTTCGACGATTGGAACATGACTGCGGGTGGACCATCGGTAGACTTTCATATTTCGCAAAACCAACCGAACTCGGCCGGCGTAAAGTTCAAGCCTCTCGCACTGCGCGCAACGCGGCGAGACAACGCCAGCTCGTTCATCTCGTTTCGTGGCGCGCCCGTCACGCCCAAGGTGTCCAATACAACTGGCGTGTACGACGATCCCGTCGTGCTATTCAAAGATCTTTTCGGTGACGGTACGGTCGGCAAAAATGAAATGGCCCAGATCCTGGCACGAAAACGCCACATTCTGGATTTTGTCACGGGCCAACAAAAGGAAATGCGCAACCGATTCGGGGCCGTCAATGCGGCGCGCATGGACGCGCACACCGACGCCATCGCGCGAGCCTCCAAGAGCATCTCCATCATGGGCAACCTGGGTTGCACCACGCCCCCGGCCCCAAAGGCAGGCATCGACTATCTGACAGCCAATGGAACCAACTATCCTGCAATCGTCGAGGCGCAGATCGATCTATCCGTCGTCGCGCTGACCTGTGATTTAACCCGCTCGATTTCCATGCTGTGGAGCGACGGCGCCAACGACAACATCACCTTCCGATGGTTGAAGGACAAGAATGCCGGATTCGACAGCACCGCGCCGCAGGGAGAACTCGGGGGAGGCCAAGTCCGCACCCATCACAACATCGCCCATCACGACAGTGGTGTACTCAAGAACTACTCGGACCAGTGGTTCGTTGAACAATACGCCTATCTTCTGGATCGACTGACCGCAACGATGGATTCCGACGGTCGGCCCCTCATTGAGACCACGGTTGTTCTCTTCGCCCACATGCAACGTTCGGGTGGCGGTCACCAGACCTCGGATCTCATTTGGTTGATGGGCGGCAATCACGACAATCATTACAAGACAGGACGCTTTATCCGCTGGGTAGGCGGGAAACAAGGTGAATCTGTATCACAAAGTCGCCTGTTCACCTCGCTCATCAACAGCGCTGGATGCCCACCGCTCAACTACTTCGGAGTACAGAGATACGGAGGGCCGCTCTCCATTCTTCAGGGTTAGGTGCGCTCGAAGGCGTCCCACTGAGATCATCACCTTTCCGACTATCGGCGCGAGACCTCCCCGAGCTTTTCAAGCGGGATCACCGTCAGAAGTTGTTTGCTGGTACCGCGCACGATTTCCATCGGTAGCGACTTGCCGACTTGTTCTATCGTCAACAAGCGATGCAGGTCATCGACGCTTGATACCAAAACGCCGTTCAAACCCACGATGAGATCCCCTTCTCGCAAGCCGGCCTTGGCTGCGGGTCCGTGTGGATCCACATGAGTGGCAAACACCGCCGTCGGCGCAGGATGACCAATGTATACGGCCAGCTTGCGTACGATCGGAACGGTTTGTCCGGAGATCCCCATGACACTGCGACGCACCCGTCCTGTTCGCAACAACTGCTCAACCACAAACATCATGCTGTTGGAGGCGATTGCAAAGCAAAGGCCCTGCGCCCCACCAATCATCGCGGTATTGACGCCAATAACCTCGCCTCGGCTGTTGCACAACGGACCGCCCGAGTTTCCGGGGTTTAAAGCAGCGTCGGTTTGTATGACGTTTTCCATCAAGCGACCGCTCTTGCTGCGCATGGCCCGACCAAGCGCGCTCACGACGCCTGCCGTCACCGTGTGCTCAAACCCCAGCGGATTGCCGATGGCCACCACCAGCTGACCGGTCTTAAGGCGCAACGAATCGCCGACGGTGAGTCTCGGCAACGCAAGACCTTCAATTTTTAGCAACGCCAAATCGGACGCCGGGTCATCTCCGGCGCCGTCAAGGCGGAATGTTTTGATTGGTAGGTGTAGGTCCGCGACTCCTCTGTGGGTTTTTGCACTTGTTAATACGTGACAAAACACCACATTGGCATGAACGATCTTTACTCGCCAGATGACATGGGACGCGCCTACCCTTGTGGGTATGCGGTACCCGGAAGTTTTGAAGTGGGTTGCGTGTTTCGGGACACTGGCCTGCGTTGGCTGCGCGGGATCGAGCACAGGTGCCGCCTCACGAGGAGCCTCCGGTGGCTCCGGCGAGGGCGGCGCCAACACGGCAGGCTCCGACCAACCGGCAGCCGGCGGAAGTGATACGAATGGCACAACCGGGGGGACGTCCAGCGCAGGTGGTACAGGATCTGGTGGCAACACACAAACCAGCGGCACGACTACCGGCGGCGCCTCGAGCACGGGCGGTCAAGCAACAACGGGCGGCACGGGCAACACGGTTCTGCCTCCTCCCCCAAAGGGCACGGTGCCCATGTTCATCGCAGCTGGAATGGGTGGTCGTACCATCACTTCCTGCGATGACGGCATGACCTGGGTTGCCAACCATCAATTCGCGGACACCAACGAAGATCATTCGCCATACACGCACAAGGGGCTCGCCTACGGCGACGGCAAGTTCATCGTGATTCTGGCGTGGGGAGCGGACGTGTCGCTCAAGACCAGCACCAACGGCGTCGACTGGACACGAGATGCTTCCTTCGGCGGCGGTTTCTATGGTGGCATCGGATACGGCGGCGGCCGATTTGCGATGTTGCGACAGGGTGTAACACAGCACTCAACCACGGGTGACAAGCCATGGATTCGTGCGACGACGCAGCCAAGGGCTGATTTTCGCGAGGGCGGCGGTGGCGGTGGTCTCGACAAGGGCGTGTTTGCGGGCGGCAGCGACGCAACGGATATGAGCTGGGACGGCGCTCAAACCTGGCGCAGCACGGGATGCCCCACCCTCGGCTTCGGCGGCATTGGGCAAGAGGGCGGCATTGCCTACGGCAACGACACGTTGGTTCTAGTCGGAGCAAACGGCACGACCTGTCGCCTGCGCAACGATGGTGCCGATCGAAAGACCGGCTCGCTTGGCGAAAACCTCACGGGGAAGTTGTTTTACACGGGCGGTGCATTCTGGATCGGCAACGGCGACCACGGCTTTACCAGCACGGACGGCGAGACCTGGACCCGTGTTGCGTTTTCTCCAAAGGTTGCGATTCATTCGATCGCAAAAGGTGACAGTGGCACCTTCGTCGGCCTGGACCGTTCGGGCGACAAGTTCTACCGCAGCACAAACGGCACGACCTGGACCGCCGCGCAAGGACCGACGGGCAACAGCCTGCTCCGCGTGGTGTTTGGGTATGGCAGCCCGAGCGCGACGTGTAAGACGCCGTAGGGCGACGGCAAGTGCGAAGGCGGGTTCGACGATTTCCTGGAACCTGGGCGAGCAACACTGTCCATAAGACGTGAACTATTCGCGAACGCTGCTGCTGCCAGCTGCATTTTTGGGGCTGGTTTTCGGCAGAGGCGCGACGGTGTCCGCACGAACCAAACCGGAAGGCGACCGACGACGCTCGCAAAAGGCGGATAGAGATCGGCCATTTGCCGATTGATTACCTACGCGAGGCCGTGTGGATGATGGTTTTGCGTGACGAGATGGACGAAGACGTTCGCTCCGGAGCGTTTGGAACCGTGGTACCCGATTGGCTGCAAGTGAGCATTGATACACGCGATGTGAGGACTGGGATTGTGCAGGGTGGTGCGTCGGGCGGCTCCACTGCTCAGAACATCCTCGACTGGGAGATCGTGGGCGGCGACCGCCTCCACAAACGTGGAACGTTGACTTTCCCTTTCGCTCTTCACGATATCGCCGCCGACCACGCGGTACATCTCCTTCGCATTGCCGAACTGAAGTTCACGCCGGGGTGTCCAGAGGCTGCAATGACGGCTTCAATTGTGAAGCAAGGCGCTCGAAACGAGACCGAGTTCAAAGGACTTTGGGCGCAGGCGTTTGCGAAACACGCGACTTGCGGTACGAAGAAGTAGAACGGGGTATCGGACAGCGCGTTGCACGCGATCATTCCGGAAACAACCGGCGGGATGTGTTTAGACGCTAAATTCTGTGTGATCGCAGGCGGTTCGGGTTTAGAGCGTGTTCGTTCTGAACCGGATAGTCCCGGTGCGGGGATGGGATATCCCCTTGGCGGCGAGGCGACGACATGGCAACATATTTCGTATGCAAACAAACGGTCCCCCCAGCTACACGGTCCACTTAATACCGGCCGATGAAGGCGGGTACACGGTCGAAGTGCCAGCACTCGAAGGGTGTGTGACCGAGGGTGACACGTTTGAGGAGGCCCAGCACAACGCACGCGAAGCCATCCAGCTTTATCTTGAATCACTCCAGGCACGTGGGCTGCCGTTGCCAGACGATCGGGAAACGGTCCTCATGCACATTGCTGTTCCGATCGCTGCCACGGCATGAGCCCTCGCCTACCCTCTATGACACCGCGCGATGTGGAGCGCGTGTTGCTGAAGATCGGTTTCGCGCTTGATCGCCAGCGCGGCAGCCATCGCGTTTATGTCCAGCCTAACACGAATCAAACGGTGGTCATACCGTGGCACAACCCTGATCTCAAACGCGGCACGCTCGGCGGGATCGTGAAAAGCACCGATCTGACGGTTGAGGAATTTTTGGCGTACCGGTAACCGGTGTGTAGAGGCAAGTTACGGAGCTCGCTCATACAAGACAGCGCCCACTCGCCCGATGTGGTCGAGCAGTGCCTGATGTTTCAATGAGGACATCAGCGAGAGATCAATTTGATAGGGCAACAGCAGGTCATCCATCTCGTTGTCGATCCGCGTGAGTATTGTGTGGTTCAATCCACTCCCGCAAAGCGTAAGGTCGATGTCCGAACCGGGCCGATGGGTTCCTTTGGCCCGTGAGCCGTAGAGCAGAGCCTTTTCTACCTCGGGATACCGGGTCAGTACGCCTTGAATGCGATCGACCGTCGCTGGGGACAGGCCGTGATTCATGCCGTCTCCTCGATTACCAGTCCCAGGAAGCGGTGTTGAAACGTTTCAAAGGCATGAACGTACTGCGTCTGCACTGCCCCCATAATCTCCTCGGCCACGTCGTCGTTGTAGGTGTGCGACGATTCGTTCCGGTGCTATATCATCTTCATCCAGACTTCACCGTCCTCGATGAGTTCTGCGGCAAAGGCCGCTCGGGTTGCATCACGCGATCCGTAGAGTTTCTCCGTCGTTCCACGCGCGGTGAGAAAGTCCTTCAGCGTGTTCCATGCCAGTTCGTGCGTGAACTCGAACGCCTGGATTAGTCCCAGCCGTTCCATGTCCGAAAGATCCCGCGCCTTCGCCAGCGCATGGGCCTCACTCAATCGCGCAAACCCCCGCTTGAAGTTGTCGAAACGCCGCATCCAGCGGACCTCGGGTGTGCGCATGGGTGGAAGATTACTGGACGGTTTCCATTTCTGCCGCGCAAGGTGCGCTGAGGGTGGCTGAAACGAACTACCGGGCAAGCAAGGTAGAGGACGGCAGCATACGCGGAGCTAGCTATAGGGCCGGAGTGGTTGCGTACAGACCACTCGCAATATAAACTATTCCCTGTTCAGGAAGAACTTTTATGCTGCCCAACGTTTCCCTTACACCCGCCGAGGTTTCCGCGCTCCTGCACCTGCCCGAGAAACAGGTACGCAAGGAAATCGAGTACAAGATTCTCGAAGTACCATCCCCACCGCGGATCTCATTCGAGGGGCTGGTGTATCTGTCCGCCCTGGTGGAACTTGACGCGCTCAACCCGCCGGTCGAATGGCGCCGGTCGTTCTACGCACGGATCCGCGCAGCGCTGGCGACGCGTTCGCGCGTCAATACCGAAATTCCCCTGGTCGATTCCGAGGAACCCGGCGTTTTCTTGTTCCAACTCCGCGCCGTGGTTGAAGCCGTGTCGGAGCGTCTCGCCGCCTTCGATGAGTGGAAGACAAAACGTGTCACAACCAACCCCGCCGTCCTCGGTGGAGAGCCCGCCTTCCGCAACACCCGGCTGGCCGTGCGCCAGATCGGGAACCGCGCCGCACGCGAGTCCGTGGCGGAGCTCCTTGAGGACTACCCATACCTCTCCACCGACGACGTGACGTTCGCCGCCCAGTATGCGCGTGCGTATCCTCGCCCGGGACGCCCGCGTGATCCGTCATAAGCTTCTGCTGGACGAGAACCTTTCGCCCGCAGTCGGGATTGCCCTCCGGGCCGCGGGCGTTGATGTGGTTCACGTTCGCGAGCGGGGGCTACTTGGCGCCACGGATGCTGTCGTCCTTGATGCGCCTTCCACGAAGACCGAATCGTTGTTACGGCAAACGTGGATGACTTCGTGAAACTGGCGCGCGCCCGAGAAATCCACAACGGGATCGTACTGATTCAGGAAAGCGGCCTGACTCGAGAAGAGCAACTCAATGTCATGCGGCGCGCGCTCGATCTACTGGAGGAGGAATACAGGCACGGAAGGGATCTGATCAACCGCGTGTTACATTTTTGGGCAGATCGGCACGTGTTCGGGGATGTGCCCTCAGGGTGATAGCGAGCGGCCTGACGATGCGTTAAGTTATTTTGTGACCCCAGCGGGATTCGAACCCGCGTTGATGCCTTGAAAGGGCAGTGTCCTGGGCCGGACTAGACGATGGGGTCAATAAGGTTGGTAAGCGGTCGGTAAGTGTATGTGTAAGCGAGGGTTTGTATTTTTAAAAAGAATTTTTCGGCGTCTGGTGAGCCCTGTAGGAGTCGAACCTACGACCAAGAGATTAAAAGTCTCCTGCTCTACCAGCTGAGCTAAGGGCTCGGAGGGCGTGTTTTGTACCAGCCGAGCTCGTCGGAGTCAAAAGGGAAAAGAGCGATCCCACTACTCTGCCACGCCAAAGTAATCGAGCGCCTGGGCAGCCGCCAATTGCTGCGCCGCCTTTTTGGTTCGCCCCGAGGCCCGCGCGTATTCGCGATCCACGATAAACACCGCGATTTCGAAGAGTTTTTCGTGTTCCGGTCCCGATTCCGACACCACCGAGTAGGTCGGTGCGGACTTGAATTTCGCCTGTGCCAGCTCCTGCAGCCGCGATTTAAAATCGTTGTCCGCCGAGAACGACGCCGCGTGCAAATAGGGGCCCATCAGCTTTCGGACCACCCCGGTGGCCGCCGAAAACCCCGCGTCCAGGTGGACAGCTCCGATGAGCGCCTCGACCGCATTGGCCAAAATCGACGTTCTCACCCTCCCCCCTTCCAGCACTTCGCCCTTGCCGAGGAAAATCCACTGGCCGAGGTTCATGGACTCCGCGACTTTGGAAAGGCCCGTTTCGTTCACCAGTGCCGCGCGCATTTTCGAAAGCTGACCCTCCGGGTGTTCTGGAAATTGCTGCATCAGCATGTCGCTGACCGCCAGGCCCAGTACGGCGTCACCCAGAAACTCGAGCCGTTCGTTGTTGACGATCGCCGCTTCGGAACGCTGCTCGTTTACCCACGACTTGTGCGTCAACGCCGAGCGACACAACGCGGGCACTTTGAAAACGTATCCAAGAACATTTTCGAGCGCTTGAAAATCGGACACGGACTCTGCCATTGCGAACCCAGTGTAACTCAGACGAGGACGATCAGTTGCCTTGAGCCGGCGCTGCGGCGCCTGGAATACCTGCGCCTGGACCTGCACCACCGGGACCGCCTCGGCCGCTGTTGTTGCCCCAACCACCCCGACCCCAACCCATTTGTGTGCGCAATTCCTCGAACTGACCGAACTTTTGTTCGCCCAACAACTTGCGCATGTCATCGCCACTTTTTTGGTACAGGTCGCGCAGCCGGTCGCGCATTTGATCGCGATCGATCTTGCCTTCGCGGATGGCATCAAAAATTTCGCGGCGCTTTTCCTGGGTCGATGAAATCATCCCGCTGAACTTCTCGGCCTCGGCGGGCGCAAGAGCCAGCTTGGTGGTTAACTCTTCACGGACCTCGTTGACCCGTTCTGCTGAACGTTTCTGCCGTTCTTCTTCGCGGGCTTTTTGCTGGGCACCCATCTGGGCGTTGATGAAATTGCGCAGCTGTTCCCGTGCTTCTGCGCTTGCGAGTACGGGAGGCAAGGGCAGTTCACCGTCCTGGCTCGCGATGATCGCCCCAAGACCGCCGGCCTCGTTGACCGCATCGCCGAGTGCCTCGAGCGCGGGCATAAAATCAGGAGGCAAGTTTGGATTATGCAGACGCTCGTCTTGCTGAACGCTGGGCCCAC
>JAYUPZ010000246.1:0-4210 GCA_043759805.1 Myxococcales bacterium
TGGTGGTTGGCACGCACCAGCGCCGGGGACTTAAACGCCTGTGGCTGGGTTCGACGCTGCAACCTGCGCTACATGCCGCAGAGGTACCCGTGCTGTGTATACCGGGTGGAGATGCTGAGGTCGTGACGCGTGATGCGATTCCGCGAATCCAGGCCGTTGTTGCGGCAACCGATCTTTCATCGCTGTCCAATGGCGCCGTGGCGCACGCCTACGGGATCGTGGAAAAAGGCGGAACGGTGCACATCGTTTATGTTCATGATCGTCACCTGCCGATGTCGGTCTCTGCTTATCAGGACTCTCGTGGTGCGATTGCGGGAACTTCGGTCGAATCGGCCTTGCTGGATCGGCTGAAGGCCCTCGTTCCGGAAGCCGCCGATCCCAAAGGCATCACGACGGAGTTCCATATCATGGATGGTGGCTATGCCCCGAACGCCATTCTGCAAGCCGCCAGCCGAGTGGGGGCCGATGCAATTTGTCTGGCGTCTCACGGTCGTTCGGGTCTCGGTCGCGCTGTGATGGGATCAGTGGCGCAGCGGGTGATGGAGGGATCAGATCGGCCCGTGTACGTAATCCGCGGACAGAAAGAGTAAGTCCGCCGCTTTCGGATGGACAATCGCGTCCTGCTGGACGAACACTGAGGTGTTGAAAGAACGCGAAAAAGTCCTGGTCATCGGGGACGATACCGCTCTCGCCGAGAATTTGGTCGAGCTCGTCGAAGCGGCGTCCTTGCAGGCGGAGTGGGTTTCGAATTCCGCGGAGGCCCTGTCCCGTGTTCTGCAAGGCGATGTCGCCGTTGCACTTTTTGATTTGCGTCTGTCCGATGGCAGTGGCGGCCTTTTCGTGCGTGAATTGCGCGTGAGATCCCCCTGTACCCGGACGATCCTCGTTACGAGCGATGCCACGGTGGAGACAGCCGCGGCCGCCGTATCCGAAGGTGCGTTTGCTTACTTTCTCAAGCCGTTTTCGCCGCAAGGCCTCATAGACTCGGTGGTTCGCGCGGTCGAACAGGCTCGCCTTTTGCTGGAGCAGGAACGGTTGCGTGTCGAGCTCGAACGTTCGGAACGTCGATACCGAGAGATCATCGAGGCGGTTCCGGCTTTCGTGATGGCGCTTGACGACCACTCGAGAATTGTGTTGTGGAACCGTCGCCTCGAAGAGGCCACGGGCTTTTCACGCGAGCAAATGCTGGGACAGCCTGGACAGGATTTGATAGCGGAGGGTCCCGTGCGCTTGCCAAGGGCGCAAGGAGCCAACCGAAACACGGAAGGAGGGACCGAATTGCTTGTGCGCTGGGGCCGCGCAAAGCTTGATCGGGGCCCCGACTACCCGGCAACCTACGCCATTGGGATCGACGTGACCGAGGAACAGGCCATGTTGCGCCGCACCTTGCGTGCCGAAAGATTGGCAGCAGTTGGAACTCTGGCGGCCGGTCTCGCTCACGAAATCCGCAATCCGTTGAATGCAGCGCACTTGCAACTGACGCTTTTGGAAAAAAGGCTCGACAGGCAACAGGTCGATCGCTCGACGTTGGATCCGGTGATCCACGTGATTCAGTCCGAGATTCAACGGCTCGAACGGCTCGTCAACGAATTTCTCGCTTTTGCGAGGCCTCGTCAGCTTGATCTGCGACCGACCGCCGTTGATGAACTTTGTCGCGGCGTCATTGATTTGATTCGGCCCGAAGCAGAAGGCGCTGGCGTGTCGATCGCGATGGTACTGGCACCCAACTTGCCGACGGTTCCAGCGGATAGCGAACGCCTGCGTCAGGTCATTCTCAACCTTGTGCGAAACGCAGTCGAGGCGATGCCTGGGGGAGGGGATTTGTCGATAAAGGCTTATTGCGACACCGAGGCCTTGACCGTCGAAATCAGTGATACTGGCCAGGGAATCCGGGAAGACGCTCAGGTTTTTGACGCCTTTTTCACCACGAAGGTTGAAGGTACAGGCCTCGGTCTCTCGCTCGTGCACCGGATCGTGACGGATCATGGCGGCGAAATTTCGTTCACCTCGCGCCCGGGAACCACGCGCTTCGCGTTCACATTGCCGCTGCGATGATCCGCACAATGCCAGCCGCCGAGGGCGGCCTATTGCAGGGCACGGTGCGAGTTCGCTGAGGTTATTGTGGGTTTTGGGTCAGTTCCGCAAGAACCGGCGCGCCGCTTTTTGGCGCAGATTCGAACTCGTGCAGTTTGTACTGCACCTTTCGGACACTGATACCGAGAACATCAGCAGCTTTACTGGTCGACCCCCCGGTGGATTCAAGCGTCTTGCGGATGGCGAAGTTTTCAATTTCGCTCAGGGTGGAACCAGGAATCTGAATGCCACGTTCGCCGCGCGGTCTAAGGTGCTCGGGCAATTCCGTGACATCGACGCGCTCTTTGTTACACAAAACCACGGCGCGCTCGATGGTGTTCTCAAGTTCGCGGACGTTTCCCGGCCAGGGATATCCAACCAATCGATCAAGCGCGTCGTCGGTGAATCCCTGGATGGCGTTGTCGCCCGTTCTCTCGTTTTCGGTCGCGTATTTGCTCAGGAAGTGGGTCGCCAAAAGCGGAATATCCGAAACGCGTTCGCGCAGAGGCGGCATCTCGATGTTAATGACATTGAGCCTGTAGTACAAATCCTCACGGAAGCGTCCCGCCGCTACCTCGGCCTTCAGATCGCGGTTGGTTGCGGCGATGATCCGCACATCGACCTGAACGGTTTCGTTACCGCCCACCCGCTCAAACTCGTGTTCTTGCAGAAAACGCAGCAACTTGACTTGCACCGCAGGTGAAATCTCGCCGATTTCATCGAGGAACAATGTTCCCTTGTTGGCCTGGGTGAAGCGACCATCGCGTCGATTCGAGGCCCCGGTAAACGAACCGCGTTCGTGCCCAAATAGTTCACTTTCAAGAAGTGTTTCGGCCAGTGCTGCGCAATGAAGCTTTACAAATGGCCCATCCGCACGCGGGCTGCGCTCGTGCAACGCGGCCGCTATCAGCTCCTTGCCCGTGCCAGAATCGCCGGTCAGCAAGACGCTCGCGCGCGAACTTGCCACCTGTGCAACGGTTTTGAAAATCTCCTGCATCGCTGGCGAGTTTCCAATGATGTTTGTGAACGAATACCGTTCCTGAAGTCGCTCCCGCATTTGGCCGGCCTCACGGCGCAATCGCAGATGTTCAAGCTCGCGATGTAAGACGAGGGTGAGCTCATTCATGTTGATGGGTTTGGTCAGGTAATCGGCCGCGCCATTGCGCATGGCCGCGACGGCGGTCTCGACTGCGCCGAAAGCTGTCATCACGATCACAATCACGTCCGCCTGATGCTCCTGAATTCGCTTCATGAGAGCGAGGCCATCCATCCCGGGCATCTTCAGATCAGTCAAGACGAGGTCCGGGGCAAACTCCGCGAATTTGCCAAGGGCCTTGAAACCGTCTGCCGCCGTTTCGACGTTATGGCCTTCCTCTTTCAAGAGTTCTGAAAGGGCATTTCGCGCGTTCGCTTCGTCGTCGACTACCAGAATTCTTGTGCGCTGCGCTGTGTTTGCCATTGGGTTCGCTCTTACTCATGCGAAATTCGGGCCGAGCTGCAGAACCGCAAATTACGGTTCCGAACGCGCATAATATGCGTTTTCATCTAGATTAGTGCGAAATTTGCGCGATTCCTTCGGCTAGGACTCGGAGCCGCTGACGCGTGTGGCGGCAAAATTGCAGTTGCCCCACCCATGCCCTTTCCCCCTTTATCCCCCGAGCAAGCCGATCCAGACGAGGCGACGCTTTCTGCAGATCTGTTACGCCGCGACGCGTATCCCGCCCCTATGCCTGTCGCCGTAGAGATGCGAGTGACCCATATCTCGCGGGTTTTCCTGACCGACACCGAGGTGTTCAAGTTGCGACGGCCGGTCAAGCTGCCCTTTGTCGACTACAGCACGGCGCAAAGGAGACGCCACTGCGCCGAGGACGAATTGCGTCTCGGACGTCGCCTCGCGGACGAGGTGTATCGGGGACTCGTTCCGGTGTGCTGGGATGGGATCCGTCACACGTTTACTGGGCCCGGGCAGATTGTCGACTGGGCGGTCCAGATGCGGCGGCTTTCCGATGCCGACAGCGCTGCGGCATTGCTGGAACGAGGCGAGCTCAACACGACCAGGCTCGAAAGGTTCGCAATCCGCCTGAGTGATTTCTACCGTTCTGACCTCAGTTTACCCACCTCCTCCGCGGGTGACATT
>JAYUPZ010000247.1:0-8793 GCA_043759805.1 Myxococcales bacterium
GCTGTTTGGATCAACCCACCCAAAACACCATCCGCATCACAAATACCTGCTCCCTAAACTATGACACCCGCTGTCTCATTCTCGTTGACAGGTTCCGGAGCACGCCCCGCGTGAGTCACGGGAATACTGAGATGTTCGGACGTATCAAAGCGGATCCCCGCGCGAAGTCGAGGCTCAGTACCATCTAGGATGGGTAGCGCTCCCAAGATGCCACCGCTTCAGAATCGTCACGTCGTCTTCGAGTCTGAAGTACCTGGTCATCGCACAATCAGCCTGTTGAGAGCCGACCCGGCGGTTCCGGCTTCCGTCCGAATCGCATCAAGTTCCGCTCGGAATGCTCCGGAGTAGGAGGGGCCCGAGAGTCCCTCTGTGGCGCGCGACAACCTATCGAAAACCTCAGTGTGATACGCATTCGGATGCGGCCCCCCGTGGCCCGGAACCCGAACGCGGTTAGCTACGTCATCGAGCGTCATCCCGGCTCGTTGTGTTGATGAAACCATCATTTCCGAGAAACAACGTAGACGCGAGTGCTAACCGCACCACGCCGTAGCTCTTACTGCCGGATCAAATCCTTCATCCACGGCACATCGGCAGGCCGACTGGCCGTACCGAACTTTGCCGCCCAGGTCGGATCGTCCAAACGTTCAAACTTGTCGGTGATGAGTTCATGGTAACTCGACACCAGGCCGGCGTAGCTGCGAACGCCTTGACAGGTTTTGGCCGTGAGCACCATGAGACGTGCCATCCCGGTGCCAACATGAAGCACACGACCCACCAGGCTCCCGTGCTCGTCGTACGGTTGCGTGTGAACATCGGCGATGGTCGGGTCAAAGGTGATGGGACTCTTGCCCGGGCTGTAACCAAAGACCAGACTCGGGTACCACCCCGTTGCTGACGCGCCCCCACAGAAGTGCTGGATCTTGACCGCCTCGTTGATGAACAACATATGGGTCTGGGTGAAGGGCTTGCCCTCGCGCTGGAACTCGGCCATTTCTCGCAAAATCGCCGCGACTTCACCGAAGCGGGTGAAGTTGTTGCGAATGCGCGTACGCAACGCCATCGAAATCGGCAGGGCTTCGACGACCTCGCTACCTTTGCTTGCATACCGGCCAACCGCAGCAAAAAATTCCGGATTCGGCTCGACCAACGCATCCGGGTACTCGCAAGCCACCCCGCCCGTGTAACTTTGTTTGGCATAGAGAATCGTGTCGTGACGAAGCTCGGCCCATGAGGCGAGCTGAGTATTCAGCAAACGTCGCCCCCAGGCTTCAGTAGAGGCAATCTCAACACCGTTCTGACTTTGGTTGGTGTTGGCAGACGAGAGTGTCCGGAGCGATGACAGCCACAGGTTGTAAAGGTTCGATCCCCAGAAAGAGTCACCATGCTCGTCGGCGAGCGTGCGCATCGCGCCGAGATGTCCAGCGTATTGGTGAGTATCGAGTTGCGGTGCCAACAAGGCCGCCGCCTGATTGTTGCCGAGCGCGGCAAACGCAACATCCAGAGGATCGGGCATCATCCGCATGGGTATCGACGAACGCTCCGGCACGCGATCGTAGACGACGTTCGAGAAAACATGCGAATCAAGAACGTACCGCTGACCCAGCAACAAGAAGGTCCGAGACAGGGGCATGGTGCCGCGGCGAGTGCCGTTCACCATGATGTGGCTGGAGATCCGCTGACGGCCCCAGTCACCCGCAAGCAGCGCCTTGCCGATGGCTGCATCTGTTAGCGCTGTGATGCTGGCGATACTGCCATCGCCGAGCGTCGCAAGAAACGCCTGCAGTCCTGCCAAGGTCAGGTTGTCCGATTCCCCCACGAACGCCTCGATGGTGCTATCGACGTTCTTCCAGGCTGCAAACGCGCCGTCTTTGACCAGCGTCGCCAAGGCCAGCGCGCCGAGGAACTGACGACGATAGAATATCTGGGTTAAATCCGGCTGAGTTTCGACAAGGCGGAAGTCAATCCGACCGAGCCACATCGCAGCCCGAAAATATCGTTGCAAGAGTTCGCTTTCGCCGTAATGACCCCGCGGTTTGAACTGCGAAAAATCCATTTCCCGCTTTGCGCCGAAGATCGTCCGCTTTTCGGCGCCTTCTGCCTTGGTCGCCTTCGCGACAAACGCGGTGATATCGGCGCCGCTCGCACCTGCGACCGGATTGTGGGGTGTTCCGTCAAGCAACGACAGTGCAACAGCCACATAGAAATCAGCATCGCGAACCGCCTCTGCGCCAAGGCTCGTGATGGCGCCGGCAGCTAGCTGTTCCCGCATCGAGAGCAACATCTTCCTGATCTCACCGTTCAGCGCTTCCACTTCAATCGACTTTAGAATCTGACCGTAGGACGTATGCAACGCATTCAGGATCGAGTCGGCTGAAACGAACAAAGGCAGATGGTCCTTGTAGATGGATTCGAATCCCTCCACGAAGGTCGGGAATGATCGCCGAGCGCTGATGACAAAGCCCTTGCTCGCAAGGATCGCTTTCTCTTCGGCGTCGAGGGCGAGTTCCGACGCCTGAATCTTGTCGAGGGATCCGGTCGCAACCGGATCATACGAAAGCGTTTCAACGAAGCCTGCCGGAAACCGGGCACGAAGGCCAACGCCGTCGAGGTCCGAAATTCCCTTGAGCGCCTCGGTCGTACGATTCCGCTCAGCCAGTTCGGAAGCTGAGGCTTCGGCAGCAACGACGACACCGGGCTCAAGCGGTACGGAGGGCGCCGTACCCCCTTTGCCGGAGTTGCCACCGATTGCGTCCAAGGTTGAGCCGTTGCTGCACGCGAACGACGTGAAAAGGAGAGCGAAAACAAGGCCCGCAAAGGTAAGTTGACTAGTCTTAAGCATAAGAACATATCGTGCCAGAGACAGGCTTGTGGGTCAACCCGATGAAAACCCAAGTGAATCTCTGAGCCATTGGGGTTATAAGAACCGTCTACCTAACCATCGATGTCACGTTTTCACCGAACGCTCACGATCAAACGACGCCAATTCTTGCGCGGCACGGGCGTCACGCTGGCCCTGCCGTTCCTGCCGTCGCTCTATCCCCAACGCGCCTACGGACTGACACTCGCGCTGCCCTTTCGCCGGCGTTACGTCACGACCTTTTCCTTGACCGGCTGCATTCGCCGCACGGCTTTTTTCCCGTCCGACGAAAGTGCGGCGGCGAGCTTTCCGCTTTCGGCGGGAATGGTCGGACACTGGGGTAAGTTGCAATCGCGAATCGAAGGCAGCGAGCGCATCATCAGTGATGTCCTTCGAGCGCCCTCATCCAAACTTTCGACGGCACTTGTCGGACGAATGAACGTTTTGAGCGGGCTCGATGTACCTTTGTTGCTGTCACACAACTACACGCATCCGTCGGGGTTTTACCTGACTGACGGCGTCAGCGGCGCCCCCCCCAAACCAGTGCCGACAGTCGACCAAATTCTGGCCTGGTCGAATGAATTCTACGGCGTTAAATCGCAGACATCGGTGCCAGTCTCCCGACGATCAATTATTCAAAACGACGGCGGTCGGCGGCCTTCTTACTATTTTGCGAACCCAGCGGCACGAACGGGAGAGATGGTTGCGACCGAGCAGTTCAACCCTCAAAGCAGTTCCCGTGCGCTGTTCGACTCGCTCTTCGGCAATCCGAAACCACCAGGGCCCCCTGCAGATTTAAAACGATCGATCTTGGATCGGGTGACGCGGCGCTGGCTGTCGTTGCGGCAAGGAAATCGCCGCATGTCGAGCGCGGATCGTGCTGTACTTGACCACCATCTTGAGCAGTTGCGCGAACTCGAACTGCGTATCGGTCCGCCTGATCCTCTGGTTTGCCTTGCGAAAAAGCCGCTTGAGGATACAAAAACCTACGGATCGCAGTCATCCGGGGACGAGATCAAACGATTCGGCTTGATGAACGATCTCATTGCGATGGCCTTTTCGTGTGACACCACCCGTGTGTTCATGCAACAGCACAACTCCAACTTTGTCGATTACCTTGGCAGTTGGGAACAGGACATTCTTGACGGCAGCAGTCCGAATGCACAGGCGACACTAGCGAAGAGCCTACAGGCCACCTTCGAGCACACACTGTTGGATCTGGCGCAAAAGCTGGATCAACCGCAGGGCGACGGGACAAGTCTGCTTGCTCAGTGTCTCTTGCAATGGACACAGGCGTTCGGCAGCGACATGCACTACGCGGTATCGATGCCCGTCGTGACGGTGGGCTCTGCCGGTTATGCGATCGAAACTGGTCAATACCTAGATTTCCGCAACCGGTCGAGGATCCCTACAAACGTGACACCCGAAACCTACGGATACGGAGCGCATTCCCCTGGCATTCACTACGGGCGGTGGCTCCGAACCGTGCTGGATGCAATGGGCGTTGATCGCAAATCGTACGACATGGCCCCATTTCTCAGCCACGAGCTGAAGAGCATGCCCAGGGAATATGTGAATGCCCTGTTGCCTGGTCAGCTCGACTCCGCTGAAGCCATCAGCCAATTCGCACCACAGCTGCCATGAAAACTGCACAACGGCTTGCCATCATTGCCCTTGCACTGTCGCCAGTATTCGCCTGCGACGATCCCACGAAACTTGTAATTGCACCCGAGGGGGGCACCGGCGGAACGCTGACCGGAGGTACCGGTGGCACAAACGTCACCAACATTCTATGCGAATCGGAACCCGAAACCGCGGACTACGGTTGGCAACGCCTTTCCGCACTGCAATACCGGAACACACTGAATGACTTTTTCACCTGGCTACTCGGCCCAGCCGAGGGCAAGGCGTTCGTTGAAAAGCTGAAACCCGATATCGACCAGATTGCGCAGTTGCGGCCCAATCGATTCGCACAGACGTTGTCGACGACCCACGAAACCGAAGCCGAACTCGGCGTGGCAATCGCAGCGGCGCAATTGTTTGCCGCTTTGCCAGCCGATCGCATCTTCGCATTGATGGACGCTCCAGCAGCGAACGCATCGGCAGTGGCAGTTTGGGTGCGGCAATTCGCAGCGCAAGTTGGCACCCGGGCATTTCGTACGCCGCTCGATATTGCGACCGTGGATGATCTCGCGTCGGTTCATCCGGCCGCCTCGCAACTCGACATGTCGGCTCTCGGGCAAATCGTGGGGGTCGTCCTGGCGAGCCCCGAATTCTTATTGCGGGTGGAACACGGTTCGGAGCAGTCTTTGACAGGATTTTCAAAGTCTTTCCCGCTAACCCCCTTCGAGCTTGCATCGCGCCTTTCGTATCACGTTTGGGACGGACCACCCGATGCGCGACTGATGCAGGCCGCGAGCGATGGCAGTTTGCTGCGGGACGATGTCTATGACGCGGAGCTGGCCCGAATGCTTGCCGATCCGCGCGCGCACCCAACGATTCGACAATTCCTCTACGAGATGCTCGATCTCAATTCGGTCGCGGACCCTGCAGCGCGACTTGACGATCCCAACTACAAAATCTTCGCGGGAGCAGACCTGCCGACACCGGCACTTCGACAGCGCCTTATCGACGAGGCGCTCGACATGGGAGAGTACTCTTTTTTCACCGGCGAAAACTATGCCACGTTGTTGCAGGCGGGACGCTCATTTGCCCGAACCGACGATTTGGCTCGGTTGTACGGTGCGCCGGTTTGGGACGGACAGAACGCGCCGCCCGCGCTCGATAACCGACCCGGACTGTTGTCACACGGATGGCTGATGGTCGCACCGGGCCTCCACCGGAACCAAATGCAGATGGGACTCGACCTTCGAGGGAACATTTTGTGTGATTCCGTACCACTTCTACCTGCAAACGTCGCTCCAATGCCGCCTATCACCGCAGGGTTAACTAAACGAGAGTGGCTTGAACAGAATTACCAGAATCGAACCTGCGTGGCCTGCCACGATATGTTCGCGACGCTCGCATACCCATTTGAAGGCTTCGATGCACTTGGCCGGGTGCGAACAGAGGAAACCGTGTACGACAGTTCCAACCGACCAGCGGGCACGAAGCCTGTCAACGCGCGAAGCGTCCCTCGGGTTATGCTGGACGACGAACGCGAAGTCGACGGCGCCGCGCAACTTGTGGAACGAATGCTTGAATCCGACAAAGTCTTCGCATGTTTGTCGTATCAGCTGTTGACCAACTCTTTTCCTGCTCCGCCTGCGAAGTTCTTTTCTGAAGCCGTCTCGAGTCTTGAGGCACAAGGTGCACGCTTCGCAGCATCACCACCTTCTGAACCCTTCCCCGTTCTCCCCGAAAACCTCACAAATGGTAGCTGCGCCATCGACACCGTGCGCGATCGCGCCCGCGACGGAACGCTGCTTGATGCCTTTGCCGCAACGGCCCGATTGAAGGCGTTCACGACACGCGCCGTCGACCGCCTGTGATACAGTCGGCACATGAAGTACGCTCTCCGCCGTCTATTGCCCGTGGTCGCTCTGCTCTTGTGGGTCCCGCTTGCGTGTAACACCGGAGACGACACGTTTGATCCAAACGCCACCGGTGGCAGCAGCGCCGGCGGAACCACGGGCACCGCGCTCGGCAGCGGTGGTTCCCTTGCCGCAGCCGGTGGGACGACAAGTGGAGGCATTGCAGCCGGCGGCAGCGCAACCGGTGGGACCGCGAGCGGCGGCAGCGCGGTCGGTGGCAGCGCAGCGGGCGGAAAGCCAGCAGTGGGAGGAAACCCAGGCGCTGGGGGCAGCGCTGTCGGCGGTTCGACCGGAACGACGCCCTGCTCTTCTTCCAGCTGTAAAGGCGTTTGCGTCGCACAAGACCAGAACGGATGCGGTGGCGTGTGGAAATGCGTGAACGACCCTGGCGTCTGTACCACCGACATCGCACAGTTTTGCGGTTGCGATGGCAAGACCTTCAGCAGCAGCTCATCCTGTGTCCCGAATGCCTGGTCGCACCGGGGTTCCTGCGATCAAGGTGTGGATTGCGATGCAGGCAAGATCGTCTGCAAGGTTGCCACCCCCAATTGCCCGGCCGGGTACGTGCCATCGGTCGTGAATTCGTGTTACGGACCCTGCGTCAGGCTACAACAGTGCACCTGCAAAACCAGCGCAGAGTGCCCGGCCAAACCAAGCGCCTGTTCAACCGTGAACAACCGCTGCGTGGCCCCGGTGCCTTAAGGGGAGTCCCACAACTCCCCGGTCGGCTCGTGGTAGGATGAATCCTTAATGGATCGGTCGTCGTATCCCGTAAAAAAAACACGTCTACGCGACGCGCCAGAAGCGTCGAAATCCCCGTCGCACACATCGCCGGAGGAGCGGGTGATGATGGTTTGGCCGATCACAATGCAGGCGTGGGCTTTCAAGGACACCAATTTTCATGAATCGCGACTTTGTCGAGATGTTGTCCGCACTATCCGCGGCCGGGGTTGAGTTCATCATCGTGGGCGCACATGCGCTCGCAGCGCACGGCGTGGCGCGAGCGACCGGTGACATCGATATTTGGGTCCATGCCTCTCATGAAAACGCAGCACGGGTCATGACTGCCCTTCGTGCGTTCGGAGCTCCCCTTTTTGACCTCACCATGGACGATCTGGTTCGCACCGATACGGTCTTCCAAATCGGGATTCCGCCAGGTCGCATCGACATCTTGACCGGAATTTCGGGCGTTTCGTTCGACGATGCCTGGAGAAATCGGTTGACCATCTCCCTCCCGGGCTCCGAATCGCCAACCGCAGTACTCGGACGATCCGATTTCATTGCCAACAAGCGGGCAACCGGTCGCGCCAAAGATCTCCTCGATATTCAAATGCTTGAAGAGGCCTGAGCCATCGTTACTTCGGTCCGAGCGCCGCGGCAATCGCGTTACACAAATTCTTCATCACGAAGCCGTGATCGAGGCCAATCGAAATCGTCACACCGCGATCCGTGAGTGACTCGCTCACGACCGGTCCCACGGACGCCACCTGTGTGCGCGCCAACCCGGAACGCAGCGCATCAAGCAACTGGCGTTTCTCGGCAACCTCGAAGAGGCGATCGACCTGTGATGCGCTTGTAAACGCGACCGCATCCAGAGAGCCGGTGCCCATCGCGGCGATGAACGACTCGACCCGTTCTTCGTCGACCGCGGGGGCATAGACATAGGGCGCAACCGTGCGCACGCTTGCGCCACACGCCTCGATCGCAGCCACGAGCATCAGGTTCGGTTCTGTTCCGTAAAGTTGCAATCCAACCGTTCGACCTTTGAGATCGAGTGTCGTCAAGAGCTCGGCCACGCCGGTCGACGTGGGTATCTTTGCAGCCATCGTCGGCGACAGACCAACATCCTTCAATGCACGCGCTGGCTTCGGACCACGCGTGATCGTGCGCAGTCTCCCAATTGCCGCAACCGCCTCGGCATGCTTTCCCGTTCGATCTGCCCGAGCCAAAAGGCGCTTCAAGCCCTCGCCCGTCAGAATCACCAGATCGTGAAAGGCATCCCCGATCAGGGCTTCGATCCAGGCATCCACGGGCGCAGCATCAGGCGCGTCCAGGATGGCCACCAGCGGGCAGCGCAACGTTTCCGCACCCAGCGCTTGCAACATCTCGGCGAGGCGATCGAGTTCACGCGATTCGGGGATCCCGATCGTTCGTCCGGTCAGCGGCAAGGAGGACATGAATCCCGTTATGAGCGCCATGCCCACGCAAGGCAAGTTTGACCCGCCTGCGCTCGAAAATCGCACGTGATTTGACACCATCACAAGCGGTGCTGTAAGCCGAGGGTGACGTGCCGCGTCCCCTTCCTGCCGCAACGACTGCCGAGGCCGCTCCCTTCATGAAGTGGGCGGGTGGAAAGCAACGTTTGCTGACCCAATTCCAACCCCATTTCCCGAAGCCCGGAAC
>JAYUPZ010000248.1:0-8788 GCA_043759805.1 Myxococcales bacterium
CTGACTGGTTGGGCGATGTCCTTGACGGGTTCGGCCTTAGGAATGGATTGCAGCATCTTCATACCTCACACGTTGTTTTGGGGTCCGAAGGCCATTGCATTCGTCGGCGACATTTTCAATCCATCGCCGAGGCAGATCAACCAGTCCGGAAACGAGAGAGAACAAAAGCAACACTGTCTTGTGCGGGGTCGAAATCACCACTCGGCCGCGCAAAACCTGGTGATGTCGACGCGCGATCTTTCGACCGATGGCACGGTAGATGCGCATCGCAGCGCTGATTGCCACGGCGCTGCGCCATCCGAGACCACGCAGGCCTTCTGCACTGGAACGGTAGTACAATTCCGCTCGTTCGTACAGGAAGGCTGCGGCTCGCGTAAAATCATCCTGGTCTGTCTGGGTCAATGGGTCGCCCGGCAGGAGGGCGAACCCGGGACGAAGCGTTGATCGGGGAAGGTACAATCTCCCGCGTCGCCAATCCTCTGCCACATCACGGCAAACGTTTGTGAATTGCATTGCCATGCCAAGGTGCACGGCTTGTTTCAAGCATCGGTCGTCCCTGGTCCCCATAACGTGGCACATCATCAATCCGACCACGCCGGCGACCCGGTAGGCGTACAGATCCAGGTCGTTCGTACTTTGGTAGACGTGGCCAGTTGCGTCCATGACAAAACCCTCAATCAAGGCTTCGGGATAGGCGCGCGGGATCCCGGTGCGATGCACCAACTCGTGCATCGCGGCCAGAAGCGGCGTCGGGAAGATCTTGCCATCACCATAAACAACATCAAGTTGTTCGTGCAGCTGGCCAAGCGACGTGGCTTGCGCATGTTGAGGCGCCTCGTCAATGAGATCGTCCGCGAGGCGACACCAGGCATATAAAACTGCCGCGTCATCGCGAACGCCTCGTCCCAGCAATGCCCCCGCGAGCGCAAAGCTCTTCGAGCCCGCCCCCAGGATGGCGCGGGCTTCTGTTCTACCGAGCGCAATCATTTCGTCCTGCGAATCACGCACTCCCACCGCCGCGGTGTTCCCGAGCAAGGCCACAGAATTCACGCGGCCCGTCCTTCCCGGTAGTCACCAAGAACGGTTGATACCGTGGCCTTGGCCGAGTTGATTACCCCCGGAACGCCTGCGCCCGGATGCGTTCCGGCCCCGACGATGTAGAGCCCCGGAATTTGGCTGTCCCGGTTGTGCGGTCGGAAGTATGCGCTTTGCGTGAGACGAGGCGAAACCGAAAATGCAGAACCCTGGAACGCATTGAGCTTCGATTGAAAGTCGTTGGGTGTGAAGATCCTCTGCGTGACGACGTGTTGCCGGAGATTCGGCAAGACGCGTTCGAGATAGGTCAGAACTTTTTGTGCATAATCCGGTCCAATGGCATCCCAGTCCACCGCCGCATGGCCGAGGTGAGGAACGGGCGCGAGAACATAAAAGGCCTCGTGTCCTTCGGGTGCGAGCGATGGATCAGTCACGGTTGGTGCGTGCAGGTAAAGCGAAAAGTCGTCGGGCAGTGCAGACCCGCCAAAGACCTCGTCAAGCAACTCGCGATAGCGCGGTCCAAACAAGACAGTATGGTGGGCGAGATCCGAGTATTTTCGATCGGTACCAAAATACAGGACGAAAAGTGACATCGACCAGTCCATCTTTTCCAGTTTGCGTACCTGCTTTTGTGCGCTCGGTTCCTGTTGATAGAGACGAGAGTATGTGTGATGCAGATCCGCATTCGATACGACCACGTCGAACGACTCGCCCGGGTTCTCTCTCGTCTCGACCTTGTGAATCGTGACACCGCTCCGGGTTTCAACCCGAATGCGCTCTACGGGTGTGGATAGGCGAAGCTCTCCTCCCAGATCCTGGAAAAGGCGTATCAATCCTTGCACCAGGGCACCGGTTCCCCCGCGCGGGAAAAATACCCCCCACTTTCGCTCGAGGTGATGGATGAGGGTATAAATCGCACTCGTCGAAAAGGGATTGCCACCCACAAGGAGTGCGTGAAAAGAGAGTGCTTGCCTCAAATGTTCGTTTTTGACGAACCGAGACACAGTGTCGTAAACCGAACGATCGGCCCGCAGTCGGGCGAGGGCGGGTGCGGTTCGCACCATGTCGGTGAAGCGCAAAAACGGTTCGGCTGCGAGTTTTTCGTAACCGGCCACGTACACCCGGCGCGAGTATTCGAGGAATTTGTTGTAGCCGTCGATGTCACCGGGTGAAACCCGCAAGACTTCTTTTTCCATCAGGCCGTCTGCAGCGTCGTAATTGATGGTCGTGCCGTTCTCCCAAATCAATCGATAAAACGGGTGAACGGGCAGCAGTTCCACGTAATCCTTCATCGCGCGACCGGAACTCGTGAAAAGTTCATCGATGCACTGAGGGGCCGTGATGACCGTGGGTCCTGCATCGAAGGTAAATCCATCTTGTTTGTAGACGTAGGCTCTGCCGCCCGGCAGATCACGCCCCTCGAACAACACCGTTTGGATTCCAGCCGCCTGCAACCGAATTGCAGCTGCAATGCCACCGAACCCACTGCCAACCACTGCGGCTCGTTTTGCGCTAACCATAACTCTTCTCCAGTTTTCGAATGTCGTTTTGCAGTGAGGTGATGACGTCGTCATTGCCAAAAAGTGCTTTCAAGACTGCGAGGCCGTGCGCGAGTTCGGTGGAAATGCGTGCCTTGCGATGCGGGCCCGCAATGTCACACAGTTGCAGTGCGAGCTCGGTTGCATCCTCGGTGGTGGACGAAGTCCGTTCGCGCAACGCCCGTGCTTTGCGTTCAAGCTGTGTGAACTGCCACGATGTGAGCGCCTCGGCCGCCCAGGCCCAGGGCCAGGTTATGCGACCATTCAGCAGATCTTCGTGCTGTTTGTCACCGGATGTCGCCGTCAGGTTTCCGAGATCGTCGAGCTGTTGCAGAGCCACACCCAGGGCTTCCCCGAAGTGGGCCACCGCACGCACCTCTGTTGGCGTGGCACCTGCGGAGATGGCGCCAATGGCCGGAGCCAGGGCCGCTAGCGCACCGGTTTTCAATCGCGTGGTTTCCGCGACGGCTATCGGCAGATCCACCTGTCGCACATCACCTATCTGCAATCCCAGGTCGAGGGCCTGACCCCGGTGACAGTCCATCATGGTTTGGTTGACACGGCGGTAAAGTTGCAAGGTTCGCTCGGCATCGAGCGTCATGCGTTCAATTTGTTCGACCGCAACGAAGTACATCCAGTTACCGGCATTGAGCGCGGTTGGCATACCGAAGAGAACATGCATGGAAGGACCGCCCCTTCGGGTTGCCGATCCGTCTTCGATATCATCGACGATTAACGAGCCTGCGTGTAACAATTCGACGACGGCGATGGCCGCATCGGAAACGATATGTCCCGGATCGACCAGCGCCGCGCCAGCCTGCGACAATCGAGCACGAAAACCCTTTCCGGGTCGTGACAAGATTTCCCGTACAGGCGCAAGCAATGCTTTTTCCCAATATGTCGACGGCAATGTCTTACTCGACGTGTTGCGATTCCCAGACAACAAGGAATCTTTTTGTTCATCGATGAATCTTGACCATTCTGATAGAAGCTCCGGGTGGAGGGCACTGGGACGGATCGCGTTCATGCTCGGTCTCCTGCTCGAAGGGTCTGCGAAGAAACGGACGGGAATAAAGGCAAACGGGCCGCTCCGGCCAACAAGGCGAGTCGATCGCGTCGGGTTAAACGTGCTGCGTAGAAGCGACGCAGAAAAGCCTCGGACATCCGATAGACACGTGAAAAAACCAGGCCGCGCAGTCCGCGTGCGCGTGCCGCCGCGAAGGCGAGAAAGTTCAGCTTCCGCGCAAACGATGTGTCGCTCGCGAGCAGAGCGCGCAAATCATCGACGGATTTGCGCACAGCAGGAGCAAGGTTTTCTAGGCTGGCACCGGCTGCCGCAAGGGCGACACGTTCCGCCGCGGATACCGCCTGCCCAAGTGAATACCCGGTTGCAGGGTGGAAGAAACCGCCTCGGTAACCGATGGTGACGGCGGCACGGTCGGCATCGCCCGACCGATCCCGCCAGGGCATTGGCAAGACACCGCGCTCCTCGCGGACGATTCGGAATTCGGCGATGCCGTGAGACGAAAGGTAGTTCGTTAGCCTGATTCGAATTTGCTCCTCGTCGAGCGTTGCGGTTTGCGAAAAATAGGTGTCTTCGACCAGCACGCGGTGACTCGAGAAGGGCAGGGTGTAGACGAATCGATACCCGTCCACCTGTTTGACCGTTGCATCCATCAAAATCGGGAACGCTCCGAAGGGATGGGGCTCGTCGGCCACTTCTATCTCCCACCCGAGAAATTTTTGAAATCCGGTTCCGGTCGCCCCGGCATCACCGAGAACACCGCGCGCATCGATGACGAGTGCCCCGGAGATCGTTCGACCGGATGCGAGTTTCACGCGATGCGTTTGCATCGACGCAGCCGGGTCACCAAGGGTAAGCCCCAGCGCACCATGAGCGTGGGCTGCGACGAGGGCTGCCCGCAGTCGTTCTGATGTCACGCAAAAATAGTCACCTTCGATCTGTCTGTCGTAACGCGGAAACCGCACAGCGTAGGCGGACCATTCATGGCTCAGGATTCGAGTGAACCACCGGGGCGCAGAATCACCCAGAACCATCTCGATATCGCTTCGATGACAGCACCACGTGTGATTGCCCGAAAGGTTTGCGTTGCCCTCGATAAGCAACACCCGCAGAGAAGGAGCATGTTCGATGAGCGCCAGCGCGGCGAGCCCTCCTGCAAGTCCGCCGCCGACGACGAGCACGTCCGCATCGTATTTGGAATGCGAGTTCACTCCGTTTCCTCGAGAACTTCCTTTGCGATAAGGCGCCATTCATTTTCGTCGCTTCCGAAGTCTTGTTTCTCGAGAATGGCCAAACATCGTTGGGCGAGCTTTCGCGCGGCCTTTTCCTTGTCGTCGACATCGAGCAGGAAATCTGCGGAGAAGGCGAGATTCCCCGGATGTTCCGGTGCGATTTCAAGTGCTGCGTTCAGATAGGTCCGCGCCTTGTCGTTCGACCCCACAGAGATAACAGCGGGTGCCTGGTGGTACAATCGCCCGAGTACCCGTGCCGCTCCTCCATATTCGTACTTCGGTTCAACCTCGAAAGCTTTTAGAAGCAATTTTTCCATTTGGGGCACGACTGGCAATGCGGCCATCTTTCCGCGGTCGATCGCCTCTGCGCCCATGTTCACCGCGAGCCAGAACAATCCCTCTGCCGAAGTTTTGTCTTTTTCAAGCAGCGCTCTCGCCGCTTTCATGCCCCGCAAAAAGTGGGCCCTGCGGGTTTTGATTTCCGATGCATCACGGCCTGCTTGATACGCGTCTGCGGCCCTCTCGACTGCCACATCGCCCCTTGCCGGAGCTTTCTCAATCAGCATCGCCATGGCGATTACCGAAACCGTGATGCGAAAAGAAAACAAACTCATGCCGCCTGTTGCAATTCCGATGCCGGTCGCAACATCGATTCGAGCTGAGTTCGTGCTCGCAATAAGCGCGTGCGAACCGCTGCGGGCGTGAGATTGAGATCGCGCGCGGCCTCCTCGGCGGGTTGCTCGTCGTATACACACCGCTGCACCACCTCTCGGTATGGCGTGTCTAGATTCCCTACGGCCTGCCGGAGCGCCCTCAACATTGTGAGTTCGCACAGCATCGTTTCGGCATCGGGTGTCGAACGCGGCACCGCCGGGTTGTCGATATCGGCAAGCGAATGGGCTGCCAGCGTATCCATATAGCGACCCCGTCGCCCTGAACCACGCTTCGTCATGAGCGCAGAATTTACGGCGATGCGATGCATCCATGTGGTTGCTTGCGCATCGGCTCGAAAGTCCCCCGCGTTTCGCAGGGCCTGAACGACGGCGTCGTGAGCGGCATCCTCCGAATCGGCTTCGGTTTTCATGATGCGACGAGTTACGTTTACCAGTCGAGTTCGGGTGGATTCCAGCGACAGTGCTTTTTGCAGTTTGTTCATGGTTCTTGTCCTCTGTGAAGCAGTTGTACAATCATTGTATGATGTTTGCCAATAAAAAAGTGAACAAACCTTGTGCAAAAATTTTGCTTCTTTAAATCGGTCGAATTCTGTTGAACAAACCCTGATCGCAGGGGAATCAAAGCTCTGTGTTGAGAATCTGAAACGTCGTAGCCTCGGCCGGGGTGAGTACCCAACTTTTAAGAGTTTGGGAACGCCGCTACGGGCTCGTGAACCCGGTGCGAACCGACTCTGGATACCGGGTGTACTCCGACGACGACGTTGTGATACTTCGGGGTGCAAAGACTCTGGTTGATCAGGGCATAAGCATCGCGGATGTGGCCCGATTGCCGCGGGAGCAATTGCGGGAAGCCGGCGCTGGAAAAGTGTCGCCTCCGAAGCCGAACATTCCGACAATCTCAAATTCAGACGGGTCGGTGTTTCCTGAGTCGGCGATCAGGGCCATCGGTCGACTCGACGGTGAGGCGTTCGAACGAATTCTCTATCTGGCGATGGGCATGGGTGCCTTGTCGTCGCGTGAGATCTGCGAACAGGTCCTGATCCCGCTTTTGGAAACGATCGGCGAGCGTTGGGAACAAGGCGATTTGTCAGTGGCGGCTGAACACTTCGGATCAAGTATTGTGCGCAACAAATTGGTGGCGCTGCTTTCCGGTGTGTCGCGGGCGCAGGCGGATGCGCCGGTAATAGTCTGTGCGTGTCCTCCCGGTGAACAACACGAAGGTGCTTTACTTTCCTTTGCCGTTCACGCCGCAGCGATCGGGCTTTCCGTGGTTTATCTTGGAGCAAACACACCAATCGATCAGATCGTCCACGCGGCCGAGGTGCGGTCGGCGCGCGCGATAGCGATTTCAGTGACACGTGATACGGAATTGCTAACGCGAAAACAGACGGCCTCGGCACTTGCGGACTGGAAGCGCAATGGAGACGGGCGAGGCGTTCTGGTGGGCGGCCGTTCTGCCGTCCGTCACCGGACGGATTGGGAGGCGCTTGGCCTCACGGTTTCGGATGATGCCGCTGATGCGCTAGACTTCTTGCGACGACCATGAAGGATCTGGCGCCTTGTATCGTTTGGTTTCGGCGCGATTTGCGCCTCAGCGACAATCCCGCGTTGGCTGCGGCCGTTCGTTCGGGAGGGCCGGTCGTCGCTTTATTCACCGTTCCTCAAGAATACGATGGCCCATGGGCGGACGGCGATCGGTCGCGATCCTGGTTGCGTGTTTCCCTTGATGCTCTGGCGAATTCCCTCCAAGAGCGGGGGTCTCGGTTGATCATCCGGGTTGGTGCGGCCCACACCTGTATTGCGAAGCTTGCTTCTGAAACGGGTGCCCGCACCGTGTTTTGGAATTCGCTTTGGGATCCGAACGGACGCACAGAAGAGGCCGTCGTTGTTGAGACCCTTGCCCGCGTCGGCGTCGCAGGATATTCGTCCGACTCGGATGTGTTGCGAAATCCGGGATCAATTACGAAGAGCGACGGAGGATCGTATTCGGTCTTCACTCCGTTCCATCGAGCTTTCCTGCGCATGCCTCCGCTTGCACATCCCGTGTCCGCCCCAAAAAAATTGCGGCCTCTCGACCGGTGGCCGGATTCTGCTGACAGGCAGACGATTTTTGACAAGGGTGCGCAACGGCCGATTCTTTCGGACTGGCAGCCCGGCGAAGCAGGCGGGCGCGATAGAGTGATACGGTTCAAGGCGGGGCCAATCGCGAGTTACGACCGTTCCCGCGATCTACCCTCTGTCGATGGGATTTCACGCCTTTCGCCCCACCTACACTTCGGGGAAATATCTCCGCTTCAACTATGGCACGCGCTGGTCGACATCCCCGACAGCGGGTCGTATCTGCGCCAACTGGTATGGCGAGAATTCGCCCGGCACATCCTCTTTCATACGCCCCTTCTGGCTGAACAACCCATGCGGCCCGCCTTTGCGAATTTTCCCTGGCAATCAAATCCACGGCAAATGCTGGCCTGGAAGGAAGGACGAACGGGCTATCCCCTTGTGGATGCAGGCATGCGCGAGCTTCTTGCGACTGGATTCATGCACAGTCGGGTGCGGATGGTCGTGGCATCATTTCTTGTCAAACACCTGTTGCAACCCTGGTTGGACGGGGCGCGTTGGTTTTGGGAGCAACTGTACGACGCCGATCTCGCCAACAATACCCTTGGTTGGCAGTGGGTCGCTGGATGTGGACCTGACGCGGCTCCCTACTTCCGCATCTTCAATCCCGTGCTGCAGGGCGAGAAGTTCGATAGAGAGGGCGCATACGTGCGCAATTGGGTTCCAGAGTTGGCGCAAGTTCCCGCGCGTTGGCTACATCAACCCTGGAACGCGCCGAGCAAACCCGACGGGTATCCGGCGCCAATCGTTGACCACGCGGCTGCCCGGGCGCGCGCTTTGGCCGCATACGCAACGATTCGCGATTAGCGCAACAACGCCACTGTGACGCCATCGCCACCTTCGGTCACAGTTCCTGGACGAAAGCGCGCCACGTAGGGAGATACTGCGAGGTATTCCCGCAACGAGGTCCGGAGTGATCCCGTGCCGTGTCCGTGAACCACGAACACAGCGTCCTGGCCGCCGATCATCGCGCGATCCAGAAATGTCTCAAGCGCGTGCAGGGCCTCATCCACCCGCTGCCCGCGCACGTCGACGGCATTGCTTCGTCCACGGAGCACCGCAGGGTCGAGTTCGACAGGTTGCTGATTCGCATTGCGATTCAGTTGACGTGCTTTGCCAGGTTTGGTCGGCTGCGTGACGACCCCCAGTGCCCGGTTTGCCAGTGCC
>JAYUPZ010000249.1:0-8787 GCA_043759805.1 Myxococcales bacterium
GAGGCTTCGTGTGATACGAAGCGATCAACTGCCGTCATGGATTGCTGCTCCCTCAACAGCAGCGATAGAAGATCATTCGCCGGCTTTTGAGTCGTCAATACCGCAAGTTGAGCGCTGCGAATGACGGGAGACGTGTTTGAAGCGCTGTTCATCGGGTTGAGGTCACGCTTTGGTTCTACACGCCCAATGTTTCGGTCTCGTAAAATACCCGTTAATTCGCGGCCAAATCCGGTGAAAAACACAGGTTTTGCAAGGTTTCGCGTTCAATTCTTGTTTGAAACATTGAAGTTACATTGCAGATGTCGCTTCCGAAACGTTCGCCAGTGCACGATGTTCGAGCATGAACACGAGCAACGAAGAACTGAAGAAATCTCGCGGCGCAATTCGGGTGCTGATGTTGTCGACCATTGCCTTCACCTTGTTGTTTGCAGTTTGGTTGATGTTCGGCGTGCTCGCGGTCCCCATCAAGGAGGAATTCGGTTTAAACGCGATACAGTTCGCCTGGCTCACTTCGATCGCTATTCTTAGCGGTTCGCTTTGGCGCTTGCCGATTGGCATGTGGACGGATCGTGTCGGCGGCAAGGTGGCCATGACCGCTATATTGCTTGCGACTGCAGTCCCGTGCTACTTCGTGTCGACGGCTTCTTCGTTCTCGCAGTTGATAGTTTTTGCATTGTTGTTCGGCATTGCTGGAAACTCGTTTTCGATTGGCATCGCCTGGAATGCTGCGTGGTCAACCCGCGAACGCCAGGGCTTCGCGCTCGGGACTTTTGGTGCGGGCAACGTCGGGGCCTCGGTGACGAAGTTGGTTGGTCCGATGCTCCTCGCGCTGGTTCCGGTCGGAGGCTTTATGAACGGAATGATCCCGGGTGGATGGCGATTCATCCCTGTGATGTACTCAATGTTGCTGCTCGCGATGGCGGCGTGTGTATGGTTTGGATCGCCCTCGAACGATCTCAAACCGGGTGCAGGTCGATCGGTGCGAGAGATGTTGCAGCCGCTGCGCGAGATCCGCGTGTGGCGTTTTGGTCTCTACTACGTCGTGGTGTTCGGAGCCTACGTTGCGCTTTCACTCTGGCTGCCCAACTACTACCGGAAGGTTTATGGACTACCGCTTTCCAACGCAGCACTTTTGACCGCTCTTTTCATTTTCCCCGCCAGCTTGTTGCGGCCGGTGGGTGGTTGGTTGTCCGATCGCTTCGGTGCCCGACCCGTGACTTACGCGGTTTTTGGCGCAATGGCGCTGGCCTGCGTCCCACCTGCGATTTCCGGCTTCACGAAACAGGGCCCCCTTGGACTCGGCGCATTCGTTTTGTGCATCGAGATCCTCGCTGTTGGGATGGGAATCGGGAAAGCGTCCGTCTACAAATACATTCCCGAGTACTTTCCGAAGGACGTTGGTGCCGTCGGTGGCCTCGTTGGAACGATCGGCGCCCTCGGTGGCTTTTTGCTGCCTCTTGGCTTTGGATACCTCGAAGAAGCGATTGGTCGACCCGAAGGATGCTTCTGGGTAATCGGCGGTTTGATTGTCACGAGTATGGTCTGGCTGCATCTGGTGGTGCTTGGAATTACTCGGAGCCGGGTTCGAGGCGAAAGCGGTGAATTCGCCGCTCAAGCAGCGCGCTAAGCCAGCGCGGCAACGAGGTGTGTCACGATTCGGCGCACCTCGTCCTTCAGAACCAACAGCCCTTGGTTCAATTCGATCTCAATGCCAACGTATCGCGTGTCTGAAAACTTTCGACGCAGGGTTGCGGTCAAGCCGTCGCTCGTGCCTCGGTAAGGGTAGTTGCGTCGGATCCGTAGCGGCATCGTTTGATTGCGCAAATCTTGTTGTAGTTCACGGCAGAGCCGGCTTTCGGCCGCCCGACGCGGGTCAAACAACAGTCCGATGTCGGCGTTGCGTGTAATCCCGTTTAAAACGGGCGTGAAACTGTGAATGGACAGGTGCAAGACCGGATTCGACGCCATTGCCTTGCAAAGTTCGCGCTCGACCTGGGCGCGGTATCGGCGGTGGTGCGTCTGCAAAAGGCGATTTCTCTCCGCCTCGGAGAGCATCCGCGAATACTCGGAGAACAGGCGCGGATGGCGTTCGTTGCGATTGGCATCGATTAGCAATCGCGAGAAAGTCGCAGCAACCAGTTTTGCGTTGAGTTGGGGTGCCAGCATTTTTGCCACCCCCAAGGCACCAATATCCCATCCGCGGTGACCCTTCAGGATCGACGTTTCGATTCGGAGCGCCTTCGCGAACTCTGCCGGAATGGCGTTGCTCGCGTGTTCGCAGCTCAGAACGATCCGAAATGGTTTCATGTGGACGGTTGAAAAAGCCGTCCTTTTTGCAAACAATCGGCGAGCTGTTGGTAAACACCTTCCAGTTCTCCTCGCGTTGGAGCGGGCCCCGTCGCTCTCCGTATTCGGCTTGCGAGACAGCCCTCTGCCACCAGCCCTGCAACGACAGAACCGGGCGCGGGTTTGAGATGCCGTTGCACGAGGGCTTGCCAAAGTTGGCCAGCAGAGAGGTTTGTTTCGGTCAATCCGAATGCTGCAAGGTATTCGGCGTCGCTCAGAACAGCCCTGTCACCGTGGGTGACGCATTCCTCAAGGATCGCTGCAAGGCGTCCCGTTTCCCATCGTTGCTGTTGCGCATTTGACAGATCTGTTTCCCGCACCAAACCCTGGACGACGGCTATCACCGCCTCGGCTATGGCTAGATCCGCGGCCGGGCATTCCTGCGTATCGAGAATACGGATCTCAATCGCGTTGCGATCGAATCGCGCGATGGCACCACGTGCGTTGACCCATTCGTTGCGCAAGATCTTTTCGGGATCGTGGGGCGCCATGTCCGCATAGATCTTTTGCAAGATCTCGCGCTCATAGGCCGCCATCGAGAACACCGGCTCGGGTATAACCTGGCCCGCAACCGAGGGAATATTGTCGGCATTGTTTGCGTAGTACGAAAGGCGCATGTCGGCCTTGGCCTGAGCCTTTCCGTCGACAAAGGGCGAGCTCGCAGCCAGCGCCGGTAAGATGGGTAACACGAGTCGAATCGCGGCGTGCAGGCGGGCGAACTCGGCGTCGTTGCCGAAAGGCAAGTTGATGTGCATGCTTTGCAAATTGGCCCAGCCGTGCCCCCTGCAATCGAAGATCCGATCGAAAGCACGGTAGATGTGATCATTTTCGTGGGGCCACAAACGAAGGTCGTGCTGGGGATCCATCCACGGGTGCATGCCTGTCGGCAGGAGGCAAGCCGACATCGGCGCCAACAATCTGTTGATCTCTTGCACCTCTTGTAAAAAACGCGCCGCCAGACCCGTAAATGATCGGGCTGGCCCATTGGTTTTTAGCTCGACAACGTGAAGTGCAAGTTCATTCGACCACGCGATATCGCCCCGTTCCACCTCGGTTTCGTTACCCCCCCCGACCTGCTCCAACAATTGGTCGCAGAGCGGACGGACCGAAAAAGAATGCTTGTCGACGATCATATATTCGATCTCGATACCGAAACAATCAAACAGATGAAAGGGAGGTTTGCTCATGTCGAGCGTTCCTCCTTTCTTCGTCCCTGCTGGTCCAGTCTTCGCAAGAAACTTTCTGCAAGCGTATCGTAAATTTTTTCCTTCAACAGGCCATCTTCGTATCCCGATTCGATGTTGGGATTGTCGTTGACCTCCATGACGAGGAATTTGCCGTTTACGTCCTTCACGTCGACGCCATAAAGTCCGCGCCCGATGAGGTTTGCGGCGTCCACCGCGATTTGAATCGCCTTCGCGGGCGTTTCGCTCACCGGTACGCATTCGACCCGGCCATAGCGACGTTTGCGTTCGCCCTCGGCAAGCTGAATTTGCCAGTGACCCGGCGCCATGAAATAGCGACAAACAAACAAGATCTGACCGTCGAGAACCGTAACACGCCAGTCAAAGCCCGAAGGTACAAACGCCTGGCCCACCACGAGCTCCGACGTGTCGAAGAATTCTTCAAGTCGAGCCGCCAGTTCCTCTTCGTTGTCGACCCGTACGACACCCGATGAGAAAGAACTGTCGGGGCGTTTCAATACGCAGGGAAACCCCAATTGTTGTCCGACCTCGTCGGCATTATCCTTGTGGATGATGATCGTCTGAGGGCACGGGATCTGGTGCTTCTCGAACAACTCAGCCTGGTAAACCTTGTTGCTGCAACGAACAATGGATTCGGGATCATCAATCACGACGAGACCCTCTGCCTCAGCCCGCCGCGCGAAACGAAAAGTGTGGTGGTTCACGCTGGTAGTTTCTCGGATGAACAACGCATCGAACTGAGCGATGCGCGAAAGGTCCGTTCGGTCGACAACTGAGGCCCCGATGCCGACCTTTTGTGCGGCCTTGATGAACTTTTCGATGGCCCTCTCGTCCGACGGTGAATCGATCTCTTCAGGATTCCATAAAATCGCAAGCTCGTAGCGGGGTCGTTTGATGGCGTGATTGCGCGGTCTTGCAAAATACCGCTTTGCCTGCGCCACCACAAAGTCACGGTGGCTCTCCGGAATGTCCTTCGAGGCAATCAAGCGGATGGCCCGCAAGCGCCATTCGTCATCCACCCGAACAAACTCGGCCCGCATGAGCGGCACAGGAAAGTGCTCGAAGAGCGTCTGGCTAAGGCTGTCGTACCGCTCGGCGACGTTCCGTCCGAAGTAGATACTCAGCTCGAACTGGTCGGCCTTGATGGGGGCGAAAAGACGCTGAAGGCGTTGCTCGATGTCTTCGGATACGATGCGTATGACACCGGATTCTCGAAGATCCTGCATGGTTGTTACCGGCGGCATTGGCCGATGACCCCGCGCGGTGGCAAGCAACGATACGTAGTATCCAACAGACTGGTATCCGTATGTTCTACACAGGTTGAACACGCGGGCGTGACGAAGCGCCACGAAGCGTGGGTTGGTCAGGTAATCCCGGGCGGGCACGATTTCAGCACCCGGGATTTCAATCGACCACATCTTGCGGTTTTCGACGACGATCAGGACGTCCACAAACGGTCACGCTTTCGGTTGGATAACAAGGAGGTTGGCATCATAGGTCACGATTCCCAGCAGGATTGCGGCCACAACGCGATCGGTGTTGACCCGGTAGTGGCGCTTTCGGAACCGAGGGTTGTCTTGCAAGGGATCGGCAACCGAGATCAATCGGCGACGACGGTCGTATCCACTCAGCACAACGAAGTGTCCCGCCGGATCACCCTTCACGTCATCGTAGTGGTCGTTGAACTCGCGGGCACAACCGTAAAGGTAGGTCGCGCTTAACCCAGCCAGAATGGGGGTGTGGTTGTTCAGGTGTTCGCGCAGCAAGGCCGAGCCGAACTCCTTGAATCGAATGCGCCCGCCCAGCTCCAGAAATTCGAGATAGGCGTGTGTTGCAAGTTTTAGCTTGGCGTTGCGCTTGTGAACGAGCTGCGTGCGCAAACGATCGGCGAGATCGACGCCCGAAGCAAACCAGGTCGGATCGAAGACTTGAAGGTTGTAGGTGAAGAGCTCCGCATCGTAGCCGCGTGCAAGCGCATGACACCCAAGCAACACCGCGAGCGTGCCGCCCCCGGGTAACGGATTGTTCTCCGCAACCACCTGTGAAAGACTGATTGGGTCGCCCCAGTATTGGTAAACCGCGTGCAGACACGTCGGTCCGCAAGTGGTGTTGTCAGGCTGGGGTTGGACTGCGAAGTCGAGTTCTACCCGCTTTTTCGACAACGGTTCCTCCCCGGTTCAGCCCTGCCGGCATTCGAGACAGAGGACGGTGATGTTGTCGGTGCCGCCGTTCTTGTTGGCCTCGGCAATCAGGTTCGTCACGGCGGCTTCTAGATCGCCAGCCTTGCGAACCGTATCACTCATGAGGCGGTCGTCAATCATGCCGGATAATCCATCCGAGCACAGCAGGAACGTATCACCGTCGATGATGTCGTGCGCCTTCACATCGACCAGAACCGTGTCCTTCATGCCGAGGGCCCGCGTGATGACGTTCTTGTGAGGAAATCGCTTTTCCTCGTCGTCCGTCATGTCGGGCCGCGCGTCCTTGTAGTCTTCGAGCAGCGAGTGGTCTCGCGTGATTTGCTCGATTTCTTCGCCCCGAATTCTGTAGCAACGGGAGTCGCCCACGTGCGCCACGTAGAAACGATCGCCTGTGATCTGACCCATGACGATGGTGGTCCCCATCCCCTTGAGTTTCAGATCCCTTTGGGCTGTTTCAAAGATCCGCTGGTTGGCTGACTTGATTGCAACCGCCATCCGGTTTTCCAGATAGGACAATTGCTTGTCCATTTTGAAGGGCCAGGTGGCCTCTTCATCGGCGGTACGTTCATAGAAGTCCCGAATCGAGTCGGCGGCCAGTTTCGATGCGACTTCTCCCGATGCGTGCCCGCCCATCCCGTCTGCCACCAGAAACAGCTGTTCGTTCTCGATAAGAGTGAAAAAATCCTCATTGTGCGCGCGCTTTAGACCGGGGTCGGTCTTGGCGGCATAGCGAATGCGCATCTGAATTTTTTACCACGAGTCGCCGTTCATCCGGAAATCCCAAACGCCGATTTGGAAAGGAATTCGGACAGTTTGAAGGACCCGGTGGTCTTTCTGGCGTCAAAAGGAAATTTTCGACAGAATCACCACACAGAATTGACAGCTGCTCGTGACCCCGTTAGGGTACTGAACAGATGTCCACCCATCCTGTAGCATCGTCGCCGGCCGCTTCTGTCACAGCTGCCATCTTGGCGGTCGGCGACGAAGTGTTGCGGGGTGAGATCATCAATAGCAACGCTGCCTATCTCGGCGATCGATTGTTCGCGCTTGGTTTTGAAGTCGTTGAGCACCTGGCTGTTTCGGACCGACCTGACGACATCAAGGCTGCCCTGCAGAGACTGGGACTGCAAGCAGATTTGGTCGTGGTAACCGGTGGTCTTGGGCCGACCGACGATGATCGAACCGTCGGGGTGGTTTGCGAGCTTATGGGCGTAAATCCGATTCAACACGAATCCTCGCTTCAGGCGATGCGGGCGTGGTTTTCGGCGCGCGACTACGTGTTGACACCCAATAACCTGAAGCAGACGGAAATTCCGACTGGGAGCGACCCGCTGCCAAACCCTGCGGGACTTGCGCCTGGATTCGGTGTTCAACTTGGCCGCGCCCGATGTTTTTTCATGCCCGGTGTACCGCGTGAAATGCGGCGCATCTTCGAGGCGCATGTTGTGGCACGCGCCCAGAAGCTCATCGTCGAGCGAGGGGCTCCGGTGGCCCTGACTCGGACCTTCCACGTTTTTGGAATGGGTGAATCTCACATCGACCACCGCCTCCAGGGGATCGAAGACGGCTGTCCACCGGGTACTGTGGCCGTTCACTACCGAACGGCAAATCCGGAAAATCACGTTCGCGTGGTAATTCGGGATGCCGATCGCAAACGGAGCCAGGAAACCCTCGATCGGCTCGACAGCCTGGTCCACGAACGCCTGGGCTCAGTTATATACGGTATCGACGACGACACCTTTATATCTGCTTTGCGACGGACCTTCATGGCTGCCCGAAAGCGCCTGGCGGTCGCGGAATCGTGCACCGGAGGCCTCGCAGGCCAGCTCGTCACCCACGAACCTGGCGCCAGCAGTTTTTTCGCGGGTGGTGTTATCGCCTACGAAAACGAAGTGAAAGAGCGGGTGCTTGGCGTTGAGGCGTCGGTCTTGAGGGCACATGGCGCCGTCAGCGAACCGTGCGCCGCCCAAATGGCTGCAGGGGTTCGGCGTTTATTGAACGTGGATGTGGCGGTCGCAATCACCGGTATCGCCGGAGATTCATTGCACGATTTGAGTTATCCACAGGCAGCCGACCCCGCGTCGTTAGAAAAGCCTGTCGGTACCGTGTGTTTTGCTGTCGCAGATGGCAACGGAGTCCGAACAGAGACGCGACAGTTTTCAGCGGGTCGCGACCGTATTCGAAACGCCGCTGCCTATCACGCACTTGAGTTGGCCCGCAGGGCCGTGCTGATGCCGGTGGAAATCCCATCGTCACAGCAATCACCGGTAGAGCTTTCGAGCAAAAGGAAATAGAACGCCATGACAACCCCAATCGAAATTGTTGACGGAACTGCCCCGCGGACCTCGAGCTCGCGAAATGCCAAGGAGAACCCCATGCCAGGTGCCAACAAGGCTGAGTCCAAAGAAGCTGCCAAAGAGTCCGTCGGTGCCGTAGCGGTCCCTCGCGTTCGCGATGTCGCCCGTGACAAGGCGATCGAGCTGGCGGTTTCCACCATCGAGAAGCAGTTCGGCAAGGGCAGCATCATGCGCCTTGGTGAAGACTCGGCGGCGCCCGAGGTTCGGGTTGTTTCGACCGGCTCGATTGGTCTCGATATTGCGCTTGGCGTGGGTGGTCTCCCGCGTGGTCGCATTGTCGAGATATATGGACCTGAGTCATCTGGTAAAACGACGCTCGCTCTGCACGTTGTGGCCCAGGCTCAGAAGTTGGGTGGTGTTTGTGCTTTCGTTGACGCTGAACACGCGCTTGACGTGGCCTATGCCCGCAAGCTGGGTGTGCGCACCGATGATTTGCTGGTTTCGCAGCCAGATTTCGGTGAGCAGGCCCTTGAGATCACCGACATGCTGGTACGCTCGAATGCGGTCGACGTGATCGTGGTGGACTCGGTTGCAGCCCTGACCCCACGGGCTGAAATCGAAGGCGAGATGGGTGAGTCGCACATGGGCTTGCAGGCCCGTCTAATGAGCCAGGCACTGCGCAAGCTAACCGGTACCATCTCCAAATCCAGCACGCTGGTGATTTTCATCAACCAGATC
>JAYUPZ010000250.1:0-4196 GCA_043759805.1 Myxococcales bacterium
AGCGGCAGCTCGGCCGAGCCCTGGAACGAAGTGGGCGGTGGTAAAGCCAATCCCGACGAACAACGAGATGCGCTCGATGCGTGGCGACGCGTTTGGGCGGATGCCCCCTCGCTGGCTGGCTACTACATCTGGAATTGGTACGGATGGGGGGGCAGCGAGACGACCTCGTACACGCCGCGAGGCAAACCAGCGGCCGAAACCGTGCGCGAAATCTTGAACACGCCCTGACCGATTGCCTGCGGAATCAAAACATGGACGAACATCGCATCTTGATCCTGGAAGAAAAAGTTGCCCATCAAGAACGTTTATTGAGCGACCTCGATGATGTGTTGCGAATCTTCACCCGTCGCGTCGAGAAACTGGAAGCCGAGCTGCGTGGTCTGCGCTCGCAAATAAGCCATGAGGGCGACGACGTTCCGAACGAAAAACCGCCGCACTACTAGACGACGGTGCTCAACCGAGATCGATGATCCCGCGCTGCAAGGCAATCGTGACAGCCTGCGTGCGATCGCCTGCGCCCAGCTTCCCCATCAGGGTCACGATCTGATTGCGAATGGTGTTGGGAGAAACGCCAAGTTGCTCCGCAATGTCCTTGTTGCTGAGACCCTGCGCAATATTGCGCAAGATGGCCCGCTCGCGCGCCGTCACTTCTTCACCCGCCACACGCGCAGCCATGGCCACCGAAACCTCGTTGGCCATGGCGGTGCCACCCGCGTTCGTATCACGTATGGCCTTCAAAAGATCTTCGCTCGGCTGGCGTTTCAGCAGATAGCCAACAGCACCCGACTTTAAGGCCCGGTAAATGGATTCGTCTCCCTGTTGACTGGTCAACATGACGACCCGGCTATCGGGACGCTTGGCTCGCAGGGCGGTCAAGGTGGACAACCCGTCCATGCCAGGCAAACGAAGATCCAGCAGGATGATATCGGGTGCATCCTTCACAACTGCGCCAATGGCCTCCTCACCGGTTGCGTAGGCCCCCACCACCTCGAGATCGGGCTCGCCCCGCATCAAAGATACAAGCCCTTCGCGAACGATGGCGTGATCTTCGACCACCATGACTCGAATTTTTTTGCTCATGTAGACTCCGTCTGTGTCTCATTTGACCGACCCGGTTTGCGACGCCATCGCTCTGGCAAATTCAGTGTAATCTGCGTACCCTGTCCATTCGTACCACTAATATCGATTATGGCACCAAGCACGACCGCCCGCTCGCGCATCCCAGTCAAGCCAAAGTGACCCTCTTTTGGCCCTTGCCCGGCCTCCGGACCGAAGCCGCTGCCATCGTCACCGAGGACGACGCGCAATCCGGTCCCCACAAAATCCAGCAAAACCTTTACCTCCTGGGCGTTCGCGTATTTGACCGTGTTCGTCAGACCCTCTTGAAGAACGCGCAAGAGTTGTTGCTCCGCCTCGGGTTCCAGCCGATACGGTGTTCCCCGCGATTCAAGTGAAAAACGCAGTTCGGTTCCACGCAAGGCTTGCCCCGCCATCACCGAAATGGCGGTTGCCAGATCAAGACTGCCCGTTGCGCCCATGCGCAAGGCCCAGATTGAACCCTTCATGTCGCGCATGGCTTGCCCCACCAGGTCCCGCCCCCGATCAAGACCGCTGCGTATGCGAACCGGATCTTCAGCAGCCCGCCCCAGCGATTCAAGTTGCAGTTTAAGGCCCACAAGGCTTTGCTCAAGCGTGTCATGCAGATCTCTCGCGACGCGCGCGCGTTCGTCGTTGATGATGTCAAAGCGCGATCGCAGGCGCATCAAACGCAGACGGTGGCCCGTAAAAAACGCCAGCAGCACGAACGCGCCCAAGGCGCTGTAGAACCAGATTGTGCGATACCAGGGTGGTACCAAGACGAATCGGACCCTGCTCTCACGCCGCTCGTCGCGGTCGGCAACGCCCACGGATACGGTGAATACGTAGGAGCCCGCCGGCAGGTTCGCGTATGAAACCTCGCGAGCCACGCCACTGTCGCGGAAGTGAGAATCGAATCCCTCCAGACGATGAAAGAATTTTAGCCTGTGGGCATCGCGCAAATCCGGCGCCAGAAAGCGAACGATGACATTGCCCGAGCCACGCTCAATGCCGGTCGATTCGTCGAGGTGAGATTTTCCATTGATGAGAACGCGTTCGATGACGGGTGCCGGCAAGGGATGGGAGCGCATCTGTTTCGGATCGACCTGCACCAGTCCGCGCAAGTTGGGAAACCAAAGTTTTCCGGCGCCATCGCGAAGTCCACTGCTGCTGAACTGCGCCATGAAGACCCGGGCGCGCAGTCCGTCTTCCACGGTGAACGGCCGCGTCCGAACGTATTTGCGTTGCCCTGAAACAACGGCATTCGCATCCGCCTTGTCTACTCGGAACAATCCGACGGGTGTCCCGAGCCAGAGGTAGCCCTCAAGATCTTCAACGATCGAGGAAATTTCTTCGTGGTTCAGACCCAGATCGAGGGGAACACGCACAAATTTTCCGTTTGCGAAGCGTACTACGCCCAAATGATTGCCACCAATCCACACGACATCATTGCTGTCGACGTGAACTGCTCGCAGCTCATTCTCGGGCAACCCATCGGCTGTCGTGAATCGCTGCCAGTCTTTTCCGTCGTAACGACATAACCCGGCGCTGCCAGTCGCAAACCAAAAGAGATCCGCGCGCGGCTCGGCAACAGAAACAATCGCGTCAGGACACGCAGACCGAGAACCGTCAATAGCGGCGAATCGGTCGCCCTTCCACTCGGCAAGGCCGCCCCCCTTGAGCCCGAGCAACATGCGGCCAGCCCGGGTCAAGAAAAGCGCCGAGTTGGATTCCGTCTCGAAACCTGCGGCAAGATTCTGCGGTCCAAGAATGCCTTTCTGCAAGCGAAACACACCTTGCGCGCCATTGACGACCCAGATGTCTCCCTGCGCATCCACGGCAAGCGATCGCAATGAAAACATATCCCGCTCGGGCGCAAAGGAGATCATCTCGACCTGTCCCGCCTTTACATGGCCAAGACCAACGCCTCGGCTCCACCAGATGGAATCGTCCGGTGCGCGTGCAATGCCGAAGGCTGCACCTGTCGGCGAACCGTCGGGCGAATCCACAAAACGCAAAAGTGGGTTGATGTCGATCTGAAACAGGCCATCGTAATCGGTTGCGATCCAGAGATCACCATTGCGATCTTCGAATACGGTGTTGACGGAAACCTCCCTGGGAAGGCCGGGCAGAAGAAACTGTGAGACACCTGCGTCGTCATGGTAGTGAACGCCGCCATCCGAGGCCACGAGCACGCCGTCGTGGTACGGTTTAATTGCCCCCCAGAGTGTCCGGCCACTGGTGACCGGTGTCTTTGCTGTTTCAACCCCATCCCGGAAAATCCCGCCATTTTTTGCGACACGCCACGTTCGGCCTCGCGCGTCGACCGCCGTGCCGAAGCTGTGTAGCGTCGTCGGGCCGACTGCCTCGCGTGTCAGTGTCGGCTTATCGTGCGACGAATTCCATACGAACGCCCCCGCTTCGGAAGTGATTCGGAGTCCGCCATTTGCGTCGAAACGTATGTCGGCAACGGATTTGCCGATGGTCCCAGCAAGTCCCGGAATCGGAAACAGCGCACCGTCCCGTACCTCGACCACCGTGCCGACTGCATCGACTTGCAGCACAACAAAAACCCTGTCAGTGGCTGAAATCGCTAGGTGCACAACCGCGCCTTGACCCTTCGGAGACATCGGCTCGAGGCGTGTGCCGTCGAATCGAGACACCCCCGTTTCCGATCCCAGCCACAAGAAGCCCTGTCGATCCTCCGCCATCGCATACACCCGGTGGACGGCAAACTTGCGAACAGACTCGGCTGCAAAGGTTCGATCGGGCAGGACGGTGGCAGCAGCTTGCGCGAAGGTTGCTGCCGCCCAGACTAAAAGCGCGATTCCCACCGTGAAAGGCGTGCGCCTGTTCATGACACCCACCAATATCGCACGGGCACGGTCTCGCGCAAAACCTGCCCGCGGATGCGCCGATTCAACCCTACGCCATGAATTGCGGCAACGGATCGCTGGCGCTTTGGAAGAATTTGCTGTTCCGGTCGCCGTAGTACTTCATGGTCTCGCCACGGGGCAGTTCAGAGCCGCCCGCGCCGTACCCCGGCTCGCCGTAACCGCGGTAGCCAAAAAGCTCAAAATCAGGGCGGGCAACACCCATTCCTTGTAGTACGCTTGCGA